>JBNJEC010000020.1:0-19749 GCA_051745505.1 Bacillota bacterium | reverse complement strand
AGCACATTGCTGACAGCGGTAAGGGCGACGATTTTTGTATTGTCATTCAATACGTCCTTGAAGTTATCTACGGTGATTCTGCCTTCTTTTGTGAGCGGCACATAGACCAGTTTCGCACCGGTGCGTCTGGCGAGCTGCTGCCAGGGCAGAAGGTGTGAGTGATGCTCTATTTCGCTTATGATGATTTCGTCGTTTTCTTCAATAAAGGGTTCATACATCCGCGCAAGCATGTTGAGTGCGCTCGAAGCGCCTCTTGTGAATACAATTTCTTCAAAGTCGGCGTTTATGAAAGACGCAATGTTTTCCCTTGCGTTTTCGTATTTCCTGGTGGCTTCATAACTCATCTGATAGACGCCGCGGTGTACGTTGACAGGCATGGTCTTGTAGTAAGCATCCATCGCATCAATGACTGTTTGCGGCGTCAAAGAGGAAGCCGCCGTATCAAGGTATACGAGAGGCCCTTCATTAAATACGGGGAAATCCTTTTTCAAATTGAGGGCTTTCATGCTATCACCTATCTTCGTGTTTTTTTCTCGAGCAGGGCACTTAAGTGGGCGTTGATTGTCTCATCGTTCAAGGCTTCTTGGAACGGCGCCAGAAATCCGTGAATAATCAGTTCTTCAGCGGTTTTTCTATTGAGTCCGCGGCTCATGAGATAATAGAGCTGGTCTTCGTCGATCTGTCCGATGGCCGCGCCGTGTGAGGCTTCGACATCGAATTCGTCGATGAGCAGAAACGGATTGGCATCGAGGCGAGCACTCGGGCTCATCAGAAGTCCGTTGTTGTTTTGTCTGGCAATGCTTCTTTTGAAACCTTTGCCGATTTTGCCGGTGCCTTCAAATACGAGGAACGAGTCATCACTCGCCACACCGAGATGGTTGATATGGCCTTCGGTATCGCGGGCTAGATGGTTCACAAGCGTCTTGACGACGACTTCCTGGGTATTGTTCGTAAGCGCGACGATGGATACGTTGCCTTTGGCGCCGGCTTCTTTTAGTTCGACCACCGTATCGTGGGCGGTTTTTCCGTCTCCAAACTGGGCAAGCGTGTAATTCGCAGTGGCAAGCCCGTCGACCCAGGCGTTTCTCGTAATGGCTGAAACAGTTTTTTGGTGGGTATCGCCGACCGCGGTATATTGAAGGTTCGCACCCCTTTTGATGCGCGCATTTGAAAGATAATTCACGGCACTTTCTTCACTGTTCTCCAGGTATTCAAAAAGTGAAAGCTGCGCGCCTTCTTCGAGGACGACGGTCAGTCGGTCCTTGGTGGTCTTTGTGTTTTGTGAAAAGAATATGTGCAGGGGGTTTTTGACTTTGACACCTTTGTCCACGTGGATTCTTATGGTGTCGGCCCCTTTAAGGTTTTCTTCTGTAAAGGTGTTCGTCTGATCAAAGTTTTCAATCAACGCTTTTTCATCGAGAGTGTGGTCATTGTCCATCATGATGGTAAGTCCTTTTTGAAGGGACTTATCCCCAATGAGTTCACCGTTTTTGAAGACCAATACATCTTCAAGTGACTGAAGAAGCGTATGCAGGGATTCGGGTAGGGCATTTTGAAGGGTGCTTTCAACAGAGGGCATGGTTATTTTGTCGCCTCTTTGGTCGCACAGGATTCAAGAAGAACCGGCTCTTCTTCTTCCTCTGGTACAACCCTTTCATCTTCAATCCCAAGTTCTTCCTTGATCCAGTCATAGCCGTCCTGGTCAATGGTCTCCATAAGATCGGTGCCGCCGCTTTTCACGATTTTTCCCTGCATCATGACGTGTACGGTATCGGCGGAGATGTAATCAAGCAGTCTTTGGTAGTGGGTAATCAGCAAAAGCCCAAGATCGTCGTTTTTCATCTTGGTGACGTTTTCGCCAACCACTTTGAGCGCATCGACATCAAGGCCACTGTCGATTTCATCTAAAATGGCGATGTTTGGTTTCAACATCCGCATCTGAAGAATCTCGTTTCTTTTTTTCTCGCCGCCTGAGAAGCCGTCATTTAAAAATCTGTGAGGCAGGTCTTCGCGCATCTTGAGGTCTTGCACCGCCTTGTCGTATTCACGGATGAACTTGAAAAGCGGAACGCTGCTTCCATCTTCTCTTTTGGCGTTGATGGCGGTCTTGATGAAGTCGCTGTTTGTCACACCAGGCACTTCCGCTGGCGCCTGCATACCTAAAAAGAGCCCGGCGCGGGCACGTTCATCAGTACTCATCGCAAGCACATCCTCACCATCAAGGGTGATTGTGCCTTTGGTTACTTCATATCTCGGGTGCCCCATGATGACACTTGCCAGGGTCGATTTCCCGGTTCCATTGGGCCCCATGATTGCATGGGTTTCCCCGCCTTTTATGGTAAGGTCGATACCTTTTAATATTTCAATGTCATTCACACTTGCGTGCAAATTTTTAATGTTCAATGTAGCCATAAAATTACCTCCTTAAACTCAATCATCATTTTAAAGGATTTCCCCCTTTTTTGCTAATGATATGACCATTTTTATAAAAGCGCGTACGTGCACGCACTAAAAGTGTTTCATTCCGCGTGTCAATAATGCTATCATACAAGTAGAGGTGGTACGATGAAAAAAGTCGATGTGATTATCGTAGGCAGCGGAATCGCGGGTCTGAGAGCCGGTATTGCGTGTCTTGAAAACGGCCTTGATGTGCTTATACTTGAAAAAATGAACAAACCTGGTGGGAACACGTCACTCAGTGATGGAGGCGTTGCCGCTGCGGGGTCGGATTTGCAGAAAAAAAGAGGCATTGAGGATTCTGTGAAGCGCCTGAAACAGGACATGCTCACCGCGGGTAAAGGCTTGAACGACGAAGCCCTTGTCGACGTGGTTGCGAGGGGTGCCCTTGAGGCATTCGAATGGACCAAGGCAATCGGCGTTCCCTACATGGACAGGATTGATATCTTTGGGGGCCATTCCACTCCCAGATGCTATACACCGGAGTCTTTGAGTGGGAGAACCATGATTCAAAAAGCGAGCGAACGATTTGAAGCGCTCGGTGGAAGGGTTGAAACCAAAACCTATGTAAGCGAGCTTCTCAAAAACGACAAAGGCCGAATACATGGCGTCAAAGCGCACCATCCCTACACCTTCAACAAGCCCTTGCCTGAACAGACAAAGTTCTTCAAGGCGAAAAAGGGCGTCATCATTGCGAGTGGTGGGTTCTCTGCGGATATGGACTTTTTGAAATTGCATACCCCTGAACTGAGCGATTCGATTGATACGACCAATATAAGATCCGCGACCGCTGAGGTTTTGAAGTCGGCGTTGTCGCTTGGCGCTGATGCGAGAGACCTTGATCAGATTTCACTTGCGCCATGGACGTCTCCCGATGAAAAAGGGTTTGGCGATGGGCCCAAGTTCGCAGACTATGTCGCCCTTCCTACAGGCATACTGATTAGCCCGAACACAGCGTCGCGCTTCATAAACGAACTCTCGGATCGCAATACGATTTCACACGCGATTTTGAATGTTGGAACCCCTGCAGTTGCCATAGCCGATGAAACGGCTGTGAAAAATGCGGACATGAATCTTGATAAAGCACTGAAAAAAGGGGTTGTAAAGACCTTTGATGACTTGGACACGCTCAGTGATCATTACAAATTGGACACGTCCAGTCTGAAAGAGACAATCCATGCATTCAATGAGAGCGTCGAGAAGAAACACGACGCGGCGTACGGAAAGCCGCTTGAAAACGCTACACCAATCAAAACCCCGCCTTACTATGCCATGCGCATATGGCCAAAAGTCCACTACACCATGGGTGGACTCAGAATCGATGCCAATGCAAGGGTCCTCAAAAAAGACGGCTCATTGATGGAAGGCCTTTTTGCGGCTGGTGAAGTCACAGGGGGCGTCCACGGTGCGGCCCGCCTTGGAAGCCTTGGCCTTACGGACTGCCTCGTGATGGGGAATATCGCCGCAAACTCAATCATTGAACAATAAAAAAAGTCCTGGGACATACCCTTGAAGGTATGATTTTCCAGGACTTTTTCTTTGGGTTTAGTTGTGGTCTTCGACGTTGTGTCTGATGACGTTTTTGATAATTGTCAGGACGAAAAGAATCGAAAGGGAAAGCGTGATGCCGAGTGTGAACATCCCATAGCCGAATATAATGCCGATGATGGCACTGATCCACAATGTGGATGCGGTGGTGAGGCCACTGATATACCCGTTGGTTTTGAGGATGGCACCGGTCCCAAGAAAGCCGATTCCGCTTACAATCTGTGCCACGATCCGTTGGCGTTGATGCTGGAAGGCGACTTCAAAGCCCGAATCCTGAGCGAACTGAGGATTTTCCTCAATGAAATTGAAAAGGTCCTGGACCATGGTCTGCTGGACGATGGTAAGACCGACTGCGCCCAAAGCCACGAGCAAGTGGGTGGTAAGCCCTGCAATCTTGTTTCTGCGTTGTCTTTCAAACCCAATCAGTCCCACAAACAAAATAGTAAGCCCAATCGCTTGAAGTATATAGACTAGATTTACATCTGGATTCATACCCATTTTATCCCTCTTTCAAAAAGCATACACATACCCTGCGTGTGCAAATGTTATTTATATATTATACATGGACGCCCTTGAAAATGCAACCCTTCATGAGTGTGTCCATTCTATTCAACTCAAAGTGGTCACTCCATAAAAAAGAGGGTGCTGAGCACCCTCTAAAATGTTATTCCTGGTCCGCTTCTTGTGAGTAATCCATCGCTTCATAACGTTTGTATCTTCTGTAGCGTTTTTGTGCGGCTTGCTTGTTGGCCTCTAGAAGGGCTTCCGCTTTTTCAGGGTTGATGTCTTTAAGCTGTGAATAGCGGGCTTCATTCATGAGGAACTCATCATATTTCTCCCACTTAGGCGCTTTGGAGTCAAGTTGGAAAGGATTCTTTCCTTCGTCTTCAAGGCGTGGGTCGAAACGGAAGGTTGGCCAGTACCCTGATTGAACCGCGAGTTTCGCCTGGTTCGCAGAGTTGGTGAGGCCACCTTTGATTTTGTGTGCGATACATGGGCTGTATCCGATAACGATACTTGGTCCTGGATACGCCTCAGCCTCGCGAATGGCTTTGAGCACTTGTTGTTGTGAAGCGCCATGTGAAACGGACGCGACATACACGTGACCGTAAGTCATGGCCATGGACGCAAGGTCTTTTTGGTTTCCGGTCTTACCAGAAGCGGTGAAGGCCGCGATTGACCCTTTACCAGCCGCTTTGGATGACTGTCCACCGGTGTTTGAGTAGACCTGGGTATCGAGTACGAGGATGTTGACATCTTCACCACTAGCGATTACATGGTCAAGACCGCCGAATCCGATGTCGTATGCCCAGCCATCGCCGCCGATAATCCAGTTGGATTGTTTGACGATGAACGGTGCGAGGTCTCTGAACTGTTCGCCGAGGTCGCCTTCGAGTTCATCGAGCATTGGACGCATCTGTTTGGAGATTTCGAGGGTTTTGTCACCGTCATCACGGTTTTCCACCCATGTTTCAAAGAGGTCCGCAAGTTCTTTAGGGAGCTTGTCCTTGTTGTCTTCATAGAGGAAATGCAAGTGATCACGTTGGGTTTCAAGACCGTGACGCATACCGAAGCCGAATTCCGCGTTGTCTTCGAATAGGCTGTTGGCCCATGCCGGACCGCGTCCGTCGTCGTTGGTAGTGTATGGTGTAGCAGGGAATGATCCACCGTAGATTGAAGAACAACCCGTAGCGTTGGCGATCATCATGCGTTCACCGTAAAGTTGGGTGACGAGTTTGATGTATGGTGTTTCACCACAGCCTGCGCAAGCGCCTGAGAATTCGAATAGCGGTTTTGCGAACTGGCTGTTTTTGGCATTGGTTTTCTTGACGAGGTTGTCTTTGGGAGACACTTCGTTGTAAAGGTATTTGGCGTTTTCGATTTCACCGTTGGCGATTTCTTCACCGATTGGCTGCATGGAAAGTGCTTTTTCCGGTTTCGCAGGACATACGGAGACACATACACCGCAGCCTGTGCAGTCAAGGGTTGAAATCTGGATTTTGTATTTGAGGTCATCAATGCCTTTTCCGCGGGCATCAAGGGTTGCCATGCCTTCAGGGGCATTGGCCATTTCCTCTTCAGTGAGAAGGTATGGGCGGATGACGCCGTGAGGACATGCAAACGCACATTGGTTACACTGGATACAGGTTTCAGGGTTCCAGCGTGGTGTATAGTTCGCCACCCCGCGTTTTTCATAAGCGGTTGATCCGTTTTCCATGGTTCCATCTGCGTAATCTTCAAAAGCCGATGTTGGAAGGCTGTAGCCTTCAAGCTGGTTGACCGGTTCTGCGATGTCAGCAACGAAACCAGGTTTTGCGTTTTCGTTTTCTTCTGATTCAACTTTGAGGTCTTTCCAGGAATCCTTGACTTCAATCTCGATAAGACCTTCTTTACCTTTATCGATGGCTTTGTAGTTCTTGTCTACGATTTCTTCACCTTTGCGGCCGTATGCCTTCTTAGCATACTGTTTCATGAGGTTCTGTGCTTCGTCGTAGCCTACGATGTGTTCGTTAAGCGCGAAGAACGCAGATTGCATAATGGTGTTGATGCGTTCGCCAAGACCGATTTCCTCAGCAAGCTTGACGGCGTTGATGATGTAGAGTTTGCCGCCTTTTTGTGCAAGTTGTTTTTTGACTTTGTTTGGTAGAAGCTCTTCGACTTCCTCTTTCGGACGAACAGTGTTTAGAAGGAACGTTCCGCCTTCGCGCATGCCCGCGATCATGTCATATTTTTCCAAGTAGGAATCTTTTGAACATGATACGAAGTGAGGGTGGTTTACGAAGTAGGTGCTTCTGATTGGCTGTTCGCTGAAACGCATGTGGAAACGCGTAACGCCGCCTGATTTGCGGGAGTCATAAGCCGCGTAGCCTTGTGCGTATAAATCGGTGTTGTCACCGATGATTTTGATGGTGTTTTTAGACGCACCGACCGTACCGTCACTACCGAATCCGTAGAACAGAAGTTCCGTAGTTGAAGGGTCGATGGTGCTGATTGGTTCCTGAACTTCTAAAGACGTGTTGTTCACATCGTCATTGATACCGATGGTAAAGCCGTTTTTCTGCTCGCCCTCAAGGTTGTCGAAAACCGCTTTGATTTGAGCAGGCGTCGTATCTTTACTTGAAAGACCATAACGTCCACCAATGATTGTAGGCGCATTTTCTTTTCCGTAGAATATGCTTCTCACATCAAGATAAAGGGGTTCTCCGACCGAACCGTTTTCCTTGGTTCTGTCAAGTACGGCAATGCGTTTGACACTCTCAGGAAGAGCGTTCATGAAGTATTCGATGCTGAAAGGGCGGTAAAGATGAACATTGAGGAGTCCGACTTTGCGGCCTTCAACGTTGTTCAGATAATCCACGGTTTCACGGATGGTTTCCGTAACGGAGCCCATAGCGACGACAACATCTTCTGCGTTTTCATCACCGTAGTATACAAACGGTGCGTATTCGCGACCGGTCTCTTTGGTGATTTCTTGCATGTAGTCATTCATGATGTCAGGGATGGCTTTGTAGTATTTTTCCTGAAGTTCGCGTCCCTGCATGTAAACGTCGTCGTTCTGTGCAGAACCGCGGGTTACGGGATTGGCTGAGTTGAGCGCACGTTTTTTGAATTCACGTACGGCGTCTCTGTCAACAAGACGATTGTATACGTCATAATCCATCACTTCGATTTTGTTCACTTCGTGAGAAGTACGGAACCCATCGAAGAAATGAATGAATGGAATGCTTGATTTGATTGCGGTCAAATGCGCAAGTCCTGCAAGATCCATTGTTTGTTGAACTGAGCCTGAAGCGAGCATCGCGAACCCTGATTGACGGGTCGCCATGACATCTTGGTGGTCTCCGAAGATTGAAAGTGCCTGTACGGCAATACTTCTTGAAGCCACATGGATGACACCAGGGAGAAGTTCCCCAGCAATTTTATACATGTTAGGCAATTTGAGTAAAAGCCCTTGGGATGCAGTATAGGTCGTGGTGAGCGCACCCGCCTGAAGCGAACCGTGCACCGTTCCCGCTGCACCTGCTTCTGATTGCATTTCGATGACCTTTACCGGCATTCCAAAGATGTTTTTCTTTCCTTGTGAAGCCCAAAGGTCGGTATGTTCAGCCATTGGTGACGATGGCGTAATCGGGTAAATCCCCGCTACTTCCGTGAACGCATAGGCTGCGTGTGCCGCTGCCTGGTTCCCGTCCATGGACTGAAACACTTTTTTAGTCGCCATTGCAACTACCTCCATATTAAATATTTAGTAACGTTTTGTCATACAAGTAAATTATACAATATCATTCAGGTTTTAACAATGTTTCATGGGATATTTTAAAAAAGAAAACACTTACATTTGAAGTGTTTTCCTTTAATTATAAAATAATTATCTGTATTACAATTTAGCGAGAAGATTCTCTGCCTTATCGAGATAGAGCGCTGCGACTTTGTCGAATGGAACGTGCAATTCTTCACTCAGACCAATCTCGTGTTTGTATAAAGCGACGTTGTGCCACTGCAGACACTGGTAAGTTCTCCAGAGATAAAGACGTTTGTAGTCTTCGTGTTTGGGGGTACGCTCAAGATAAACAGGAAGAAGCGCGACCGCGTGGTCGAAGTCGTTGTTGCCAAAGCATGCGATGTCGTAGTAAGGATCGTTTTGACCGGTGAACTCCCAGTCCATGAGACGGATTTCGTTTTCACGAACGACAAAATTGCTTATTTGTGCGTCCCCGTGGGTGAACGTGTGTTCGAACTGATCGAGAAACGGTTTGTAGGACTTGAGTGTTTCCTTGTACTTGAAGTAACGCTCGTCATGGGTATGGTTGAAGGCTTCCATGTAGCTTTCGTATTTTTCAAGTCGGTTGAACGGATCATATGGATGCTTTGATTCAATGGCGCTATCGTGAATCGTGTGAAGCACGTCGGCCGCTTCTTTCAAGTAATCAAGCGGTTTTTTCTGATGCAGGGGAACCCCTTCTATGTACTTCGCGATCTTGATGCCGGACTCAGTATCAAGATAGACGGTTTCGTTGTTGAGGCCGAGTGGTTTTTCAAGTTCGATGTGGTACTTTTCCACTTCTCTGTCAACGAATTTCTCCGCGTTTTTCCCAGGGACTCTGAACGTATAGAGTGTGTCGTTCACTTTGATGATGTAAGTGAAATTGGACATGCCACCCATAAGACGCTCTTCGAGGGTAACGTCATCTTGTGAGACGTCGAAGACTTTGGCGCAGGTTTCTTTGATTAAAGCTTCATGGCTCATGGAATCATTCCTTTCCTTTATAAAACAAATGTTTTTGTCGGTGTGTGTTGCCTGGCTACATGCACATCATAGTTCGCGATTGAAAGGTCATAACTCTCAAAGACTTTCTTGAAAGTGTCCAGTGCGCAGGTTTCCGTATTGCAGTCCTCAGAAGGATGTGCGAGAACGATGTGTCTGGTTGCGTTTCCGACGATGCGAGAGAGATAATAGGCACTGTCGGTGTTTGAAAGATGGCCGCGGATGGAATCAATCCGCTGTTTCAGGTAATGCGGTCTTTGTGAAGTATAGAGCATGGAAATGTCATAATTGGATTCGAATATGTACATATCTGCATTGGTAATGAGCGAGAAATCACGCTCATCGAGGTATCCGGTATCCGTAATGTAGACGAGTTTCTTTGAATCCTCTTCAATCACGAACCCAACAGCATGTGCGGCGTCGTGCGATGTTCTTATCGGGGTGAACCTCACCCCTTTGAATTCAAAGGGAAGATGGGCTTCAAACGATTCATACGTATGGACTTCGGGCAATGTCTTCTTTTTTGAGAGCGCGGCCTTGTAGGTGTCCTTGACCGCCCAAAGCGGTGTGCCCGTCCGTTTGATGAGCTGGTGAAGGCCTTTTGTGTGATCACTGTGTTCATGCGTGAGAAACACGGCATCCAGGGGTAATAAGGATAGCCCGCGCGCATGCATGCGATCATTAATCTGCTTGAACGAAAGGCCCGCATCAATCAAAAAGCTGGCGTTTTTTGTTTTTATGTAAGTGGCGTTACCCTTGGAGCCACTTCCAAGAATGGTTATTTCCATAGTCTTCACTTCCAATTCGTTATTCATTATACACCATATGCCCTTGAATGCAATCCGTAAGACTGCACGACATGGGCAATTGGTTGCAACATATAAATGCTCGGTTTTTCTTATTGTATTAAAAATTAAATAATGGTACTATATATATTGCGTAATTATACAAGGAGTGATTAAATTATGGACCCGAAATTAATTAAAAGAGGCGCTATAGTCCTCAGTATCATTGTCTTGGTCATTGTTCTCTCAGTTGCATGCAATGCCCTTCAAAACGACAATTCAACACCCACTGTTTCAAATCCTGATGAAACGTTCATGACGTATGACGGCTATGAGCTGTCCAGAGAAAACGTCTACGACCGTGTTAAAATCATGGATGGCCTTTCCCACCTGCAAAACTATATCGATACAGAACTGCTTTCCAACCATCTGGACAGCGATTACATCAACAATGTAACCCAGGATGAAATCGATGAACAAATCAAGGAAATGACCTATGGCACGACTGACGACGCGGAAATCTCAGAATTCAGCGAACGCCAGATTGAAGAGATGGAGCAAAACTACCACGACACGCTCGTGATGAACGGCTTCGACCCTACGGATGATAATTCCGTGGAATCCTTCATGCGTCTTGTCATCGCGAAAGACAAATACACCAAGGATATGCATCTCACAGACGATGAAAACAGCGATTTCTTCGTAAGTGAAAGCGACCTTGAATCCTACTATTCAGACTATGAACAAGGGGATATGCAGGCACTTACACTGCGTTTCCTAAGTTCAAAAGACGCTGAAAACGTCCTCAACCATTTCAACCTCGTACCCGGCTTTGAAAATGAAGACGGCGATGAGGGGCTTGGGCTTTATGACGACAGCGAAACCCCGATCGAAGACGTCGCAAGTGATGACTTCGATGATACCAACACAACGCTTCTGACTGAAGAGGAAACCCTTGAAAAGTATATCGAAATGTACAATTTCCTATACCCTGAGCGTCAACAGCTAGATACAAACGCCACAGTCAGCGATCTTGCTGCCCTTGACATCGACTTCTTCATGTTCAACCAATACGACATGCAAAAAGACGGCGAAGCCGCAAGAACCAGTGACATTCTCGATTTGAGCGATTATCTTTTCAATACCCTCGATGAGAATGACGAGCCTTTCTCGAAAAGCTCAAAATCCATTGGCGATTACCGTTACATGGTTTATGAACTTGAACGTGAAGACGTTAAGGAATTCGATCTTCTAACAAGCAGCGAGCTTGAAGACCTCAAGGAAGCCTACGTTGAAGACCTCATCACAAACGAGCAAACAAGCAGCGTGCTTCAGGCGCTTTATGAAGACAACAACCTGAAGATTCACGACAAGAAACTCGCCCTTTCCTACGAGCAACAGTTCAGAAACGATGTTTACGATGAAATCGAAGACAACCCTTCAACACTCGCGACACTCGATGAATTCGAAGTCACCGCGGACGACTACTTCAACTATGCATCAGAACGTGTCGGCGCGCTATACAGCCTCGAAATCCTCAAGGAAAACACACTCTTTGACAGCGAATACTTCGAAGATACATTCGGCGACAACAGAAGCGTATTTGACAACAGAAGCGACAAGATGAAAGCGTTCCGTGAACATGTCCGCACCGACAAGACATCCTTCAACAACGGCGCTTACGCAAACTACGGTTTCTCCCCTGAAGACATGAGCTGGGAAGAATTCCTCTATGCGGCATACGGTCTTGGCGGTGAAGAGGAATACCTCTCTCAACTCGTCATTGAAACCATCCGCAACGATTTCTTATACGATGAAGTGGACTTCACCAAAGTCATGGACTACGTCCAGGAACAATACGACAACTACTTCTCACTCAAAGCCGATCAGCTGCTTATCTTCGTTGATATGGACGAAAACTTCGCCCCTGATGACTTCAATGATTACCTAGAAGACTTAAGCGATACTGAAGAAGACGAGTTCGGTACCATGAAAGCCCACCTTGAAGATCTCATCCGTGATGAAATCGAAGATGGCGAAACCATGGAAGACATCGTCAAGGCCTACAAGGACGCTTCACGCATTGAAGAAGAATCCCATGAAGACTACAGTGAATGGGCCGAATTCAAAAATGTTGGCCTCGAACTGAGATATGAAAACCTTCAGGTCCAAGAAGGCCAAAATCAACAAGGCCAGCCTCAGACCACTGAAGAACTCAACTTCAACAACACCCAGAACTACGTTGAAGAGTTCGTATCCGCCCTTCAAGACGTCTACAACGACTACAACACAGCTGAATTCAGAGACCAGGACGAAGTTTATGCAAGCCGCTTAAACACCACTCAATTCGGTATCCATCTCATACGCGCTGAAAAAGGCGAAAACTTCGAGAAACCTAGCGCTGAATTTGAAAACACCGATGGTGACTATAGCGACGACCTTCTAAACGATGAAGGCATGCCTACTATCGAACAGCTTAGAGCCTACAGCCTTCAACGCAACGAAAACACCGAAGCGCAAAACGTCGGTGGCGACGGTGAAACCGAATACACTGAAATGAGTGAAGCCCTCTACAACGCTGTAGATACCTATGCTTCAAGCAGTTACGGCCGACTCTTCAGCAACATCAACCATTCCATCCACACCATTGACATGATCAAGGATGACGCACAATTCGAAGAAAACAATCAATCCCACAACGAAATGTATGAAACCATTCGTGAACTCTTCGAAAGACGCACCTTCCCACCGCTTGACATGGTGGAATAAATTATTAAAGCCCGCTTTTGCGGGCTTTTCTTTTGCACAAAAACAACATACAAACCACCCATGCCCTATGAATTCATATTGAAGTAATATATAATATATCTATAGACAGAAGGGGAGATAAACAATGTGTAAATCTTGGAAAATTTTAAAGGGCTCAATTCATGAATAGTTTGAAGAAGCAATCCATTTTCTTATACATACCATTTATTGGTATATTCATAATGGTTGTGCTTCACTGGATTAATTATAATAGATTTTTCAAGACGCTAAAAGCCTATTGGCATACAGC
Organism: Bacillota bacterium; assembly: GCA_051745505.1. Lineage (GTDB taxonomy): Bacteria > Bacillota_I > Bacilli_A > Izemoplasmatales > Izemoplasmataceae > M55B118. The sequence goes on along the minus strand of JBNJEC010000020.1, from coordinate 6,635 downwards.
AGTCCCTCTATTTCTTAGCATGGTAATAATTGCCTATATTGATGGCTATATTGTAAGACCCTATTTAATCAATTCAGATGTGGAGTCACTTTTAATAAACTTTTTATTGTTTTATATCTACACGATCATTATTGGAAATTTCTTAATCTTTATACAAAAAGGTACCCTGGATAACACTCATTTATAAGCCCTCATATGTGTTGTTTTGACACTATAAGGTGTCTTCTTTGTTTTTCTAAAGCCACTTTGATAAAAGGTATATATCATTCCTGGCAAACAAAGCAACAGCCTCCTTTTATAACGCAGAGTGTTGATAGGACGTCCGATTACAAGCCCTATGCAGTTGATTTAAATGGCACTTGAGAGTTTTGGATGTGCCTTAACTAAAACGGTATGTGAATACGCATCATGATTTTGTACAACTGTTAGAAAAAAGCATAAAAAAAGTGCCGCATCCAATGGATTCGGCACTTTTTGTGTTTTACTCTTCTTCGTCTGTTTCGTCTTCGTCTTCACCTTTTTGCTTGATGGCTTCGACTTCGATTTCTTCGTCTTCGCCTTCTGCAGGTTCAGGTTCTTCCTCTTCTTGAGGATAGTTGACGGCGACGATGATTCTTTCGTCCTCTTCAAGGGCTTTGAAGCCTTCTGGGAGGTCAAGGTCGGCGACTGTGAGCGTGTCGTTGCCTTCGAGGTTCGTCACATCGAGTTCGAAGTTTGAAATACCTGATCCCGCTGGGAATTCGGTTTCAACAACCTGTTCGATTTGTTCAACGACGAGGCCTTTTTTCTCGACGACTTCCTTGCCGATAAGCTCGACTGGGATGTCTGCAGAGATGGTTTCGCTTGCGCTTACTTTTTGTAGGTCAAAGTGCAAAACGTTGTTTTGACGGATTGGATCAATTTGTATGTCCTTGAAGTAAACCATGTGGGTTGTTCCACCGAGTTTGGTCTTGAAGGTCATGCTTTTTCCGTATTCACGGTAAGCATCGACGAAATCCGTATAAGGTGTCTGTACGGGGGTTGGATCTATACCTTTTCCATAGACAACACCTGGTACCAATTGGTTATCGCGTACGGTTTTAAGTTTCTCCGTTCTTTTTTCCAATTTCATGTTAATTCACTCCTCTTGATTAACTGCATACTTCTAGAATTTTGGCTAACAATAGTGTAACACAGCCAATTGTTTTTGTCTATTTTTTTCACTTTTTTGTGTATTTTGATTTGTAGTAGCGCTCACGGTCAAGCACACCGAGTGATCCTGTGAATTCACCGGTCTCGGTTTCACTCAAGGCTTCCCCTAAAACTGCGAATTTGGAATCGATGTTGTCGATGAAATGAAGGGCCAACGCTTCAGGGATGTTCGGCTTTTTGGGGGATCCGAAATTGCCATAGTAGTGATGCGACAAAATCATGTGCTGAAGCAGCATTCTCGCTTCGCTGTCGTAAAGATCGTGGCGTCTCGCGGCTTCGCCCACAGCTTCACTGCCCATTGAGATGTGGCCGAGAAGCTTGCCACCGGTGGTGTATTCAGGGGCGTGGTATACCGAGAGCTCCACGGTCTTGTAAAGGTCGTGAAGAAGAATCCCCGCAATGAGCAATCCGTGATTCAGATAGGGATAGGTGTTCACAAGTCCGTCACTCAGTTTGAGCATGGTCGCCGTGTGGTAGGCGACTCCGCCGATATAGGCGTGGTGAAAACGCGTCGCCGCAGGGTAGAGATAGAAATTCTCTTCATGTTTTCTGAAAAGATCCAGGGTGATGGTTCTGATTTGTTCATCATCAATGAGGGCTATGTAGTGTTCGACGGTCTTTTGTATGTCTTCTATCGGGATGGGGGCGAATTTGTAGAACTTGCCCATGAGCTGTTCGCGCTTTGAAAGCGTCATGTCGATTGAATTGATGTGTTGGTGGTGTTTGACCAAAAACTGTTCCTTGGCCTTGAATTCGATGGTTTCGCCTTCGAACAGGTAGACTTCGCCTTCCTTTACATCCGCATTTTCGTCGATGCGGATGGTGTGGCGTACCCCTTCGCTGTCATAGACAGAAAGCGTGTTGGTATCGTAGGTGGTGATGTTGTATGAATCTATTTTCGCGTAGAATGATTGCACATCAGACATCCTTTCTCTTGGTGCTTAGAATGGTGGTGGAGATGGTGTTGGTTTTCAAGGTGTTGCCTTGCAGGTGGACCGAGTCTTCCGATTTGAACTCAATGCGGTTGGCCTGTTCAATGTCTATGGTTTCTTCCTTGTCCGTGTTCTTAAACACCGTGAGAAGGGTTGTGTCTTCGCTTGTCACTTCATAAAGGCAGGTGCCTTGTTTGGTGAAGGATACGGTGACCCGTTTCTCGATTTCATGCGGCGTCTTGATTTTTAGTTCCGGGTGGTTCTTTTTGAACTCAATGAGCGTCTTGAATTCTTCTATGTAAGGCAGGTAGGCGTCTTTTCGGCTCCAGTCGATTCTGTTGGTGGCATCAGGGGACATGTAACTGTTTTTGACACCGTTTTTGGTTCTGAAGAACTCCTGGCCGCTATGGATGAATGGCACGCCCTGCGCAAGCAGGATCATCGCCATGGCGAGACGCTGCATTTTGAGGCGCGTGGTTTCATCAAGATTCGGGAAGGCCTTGAGTGTCTGATCGAAGTAGGTGTAGTCGTCATGGCATTCGACGTAATTGAGCGATTGGCCCGGATACTTGATGCCGCCATGAGAGACGGTACCGCCTTTTAAAATGTTTTCAATGGTTTTGTAACGGCCTTTCTTACCTTGTGAGAACCCAGTGTCCTTCACATCGAAGTTCGAGCCCTTGATGTATTCGCGGGTGATGTCGTTGAAGAATCCGATATTGTATAGCACGTAGTTGTTCTGAAGATGGGTCATGCGGTTTTCCTTGAGTGGTGTGGGAATATTCCAGCCTTCACCGTATACGAGCATGTCTTTTCTGTAGCTTTCGAGTTTTTGTCTCAACACATGCATGGTCTTGATGTCGATGAGCCCCATGAGATCGAATCTGAACCCGTCTACTTTGAAGTGTTTCGCCCAGTACAAGACCGAATCGACGATGAATTTGCGGATCATGGTTCGCTCTGTTGCAAGATCATTGCCACAGCCTGAACTCTCAGTGAGATACCCGTGGCTGTTCACACGGTAGGCATACCCTGGAATGAGGGCGTCAAAGGGGAATGTGTCCACATCGTAGACGTGGTTGTATACAACGTCCATGACGACTCTGAGCTTGTTTTTGTGAAGCGTGTCAATCATGGTTCTCAGTTCGTTGATGCGCTTGTAAGGGTCATTCGGGTTGGTGGAAAGCGAGCCTTCCACCACATTGTATTGTGAAGGGTTGTACCCCCAGTTGTAGGAGGCATCCGGGTTGGTTTCATCCACCCCTTCAAAATCATAGAACGGGAGAATTTGAACGTGGGTGACACCTAAATCATTGAGATAGTCAAACCCAGCAGGGTGGCCGTTTTTGGTTTTGAGGCCTTCTTCTGTGAATGATGGGAACTTGCCGGGATGGCTTGCCTCGATGCTTGCGTCTTTCGTGAAATCCCTGACGCTTGTCTCGTAAATGATGGCGTCAACCGCAGAGAAATGTGATGTTTCAACGGTGTTGTTCATGGGAACGAATTTGTCCGGATCCACGACGACGTTTTGTTTCCCGTTGGCCGTTGACGCGATGGCGTAGGGATCGTTGAATGAACGGACCTTTCCGTTCACATAACTTTCATAGCAATACCCATACCCTTCATAATCCCCTTCAAGGGTCAAAGACCAGACGCCCTGGTTGTGATAGATGAGTTCGTGAGAGACTTTCTCGCCTTCAGGTGACGTCAGATTCAATGTGATTCTTTTGACGATTGGAGACCATAGTTTGAATGTGGTCTTCTCTTTTTGATAGGTGACCCCGAGGTCGTCTCCGTCATAAGCATAAAGTTCGTCAAAAATGTCGCTTCTCACAATGGCGCCGCTGTAAAGTTCCGCTCCGAGGCCGCTTTCTGTACGCACATGGTAATCCTTAGTAAGAAAGACGAACCCTTCGAACGTGGTGATGTATTTCACGCGGTCGCTGCTTTCTCTGACTTCGCTGACAAAAAGTCGAATCGTTTCATCGTTTCCGTGCAGAGTGAATTCCTTGAATTTTTCCTTGGTTACGCTTTTGGGCACAAGCACACTGATTGTGTGAAAGGCGTCCAGATACGCTTCGATTTTATTATTCATTGTTTTGACTCCGTTCAATAAGTTTTAAATGTTCGCGGGCACGTTCAATCAAATTCTCTCGTGTGTTTTTTGTGTGTTTCTCAACCACGTCTTCAAGCAGCCTTTCTAGAATAACGCTGATGTGTTTCTTATCAGTGATTGGCAAGGCGTTCAGGATGTCATGGCCATTGATCGCGAGGTCTCTTTTTTCAGTAATTGGAAGGCTGCCATGAAGCATGTCGATATCCGCCGTTTGATCACTCATGGCGAACATACGATTGAGAGTGTTGGCTTTGAGCGCAATTTCTTTTCCATAACTGAAAACATCCATCGCGGTGAAGGGGCGATTTCTGGTTTTTTCATGAAGCGTCTTGATGGCTTTTACTGTTTGCATGAATTTCTTGGAAAACTTCCAGGGGCCGTTTGAAAGATCCGTGTAGCTATCAAGGAGCGCAAAGGCAACTTCTTTTTGGTAATCAATGCTGGTCTCCCTCAATCTTTCAAGGCCTTTTTCAAGACCGAAAAGATTTTTGTGAACTTCGGTTTCCACCATGGCTGCAAGCGCCCGTTTCGAATGTGGCGCGTCAAACAGGCGAAAGAGTTCTTCTTGAATGCGTTCGATTGAGAGTTTCTCAATCAACGCTCTGTGTTTTTGAATGGCGTTCGCCGTATGTTCTTCCAAAGAAAAATCAAGGCGGGCCATGAATCTGAAAGCCCTGAGCATCCGAAGGGCATCTTCATAGAAACGGTCTTCGGGATTCCCTATGGTTCTTATGACTTTTTTTCTGAGGTCTTTGAGGCCGCCAAACATGTCGCCGATTTCACCCTCGTGATTCATCGTGAGCTGATTGATGGTGAAATCTCGCCTTTTCAGGTCGTCTTCCAGGGTATCAGCGAAATCAATGGAACTCGGGTGACGGTGGTTGTCATATACGGTTTCTTTTCTGTAGGTCGTAATCTCGAAACCGCGTCCGTCCAAAATGACGCTCATGGTGCCAAACGCCGCGCCTGTAGGCACAACTTTCTTAAAAAGCGCTTTGATGTCACTGGGGCGGGCATTTGTCGTGATGTCGATATCCTTTGTGGGAAGCCCGAGCAACGTGTCTCTCACATACCCACCGACAAAATACGCCTCAAAAGATGCGGCGTTGAGTGTTTTCAATATTTTCATGCCGTTTTCATGCAACTTAGTCATATGTATTCACCATATGAATTATACAATAAAACAAGTACTTTTTCCATCTATAGACCCCAATCGGTACAAAAAATGCTATGATGGGTTTGGGTGATAATCATGTACAGCATAAAAGAGGAAGTCACAGAAGAAACCATCATCAAACATTCCAGGTTCTTAAGCTTTGCCAACCCTGTGTTTGACAAGGAAAGCGCCGAGCATTACTTGCAGCGGATAAAGAATGCCCATCCTGATGCAAACCATCACTGTTTTGCCTACATAATTGGAGAAGACGCACTCATCCAAAAGGCTGAAGATGACGGTGAACCTTCGAAAACCGCAGGCATGCCAATTCTGGAAACCCTCAAGAAAAACAGCATGACCAACATCATCGTCATCGTCGTACGTTACTTTGGCGGCATCAAACTTGGTGCGGGCGGACTTATCCGTGCGTATGGCAAGGCGACATCCTTGGCCCTTGAAAAAGCCATGAAAACCGAACCCAAGGTCCTTGTCAAAACACATATCACAGTGCCTTTTGATCTGCTTGGAACGGTTGAGCACGAACTTGAAAGTCTTACAGACACCATCACGCGAAGCTACAACGCCCAAGCCCACTTTGAGGTGACGCTTGAAGAGCAAACCGTCGAAACGTTGCAAGCAACGCTCAAAGAAAAAACCAGCGACAAAGCCCAGATAGACATCGTCGATTCTTTTACAAAATACCTTTGAAATAAAAAAACGCGAACGAATTCGCGTTTTTATTTTAGCTGAAAAGCGTGATGGAAATCGTGACGAGGTTCATGATCGCCTTGAGTACGAGATAGGTAAGGGCAATGCTTATGAAAATGTAGATGAACTGCATCTCGCGGATTGACCCTTTTTTGAATATGGGACTGATGTCCATACTCATGAGGCTTCTGAAGGTAATCGCGAATATGATGAAAAACAGCAGTCCTTCAAATATCGCAAGTGCGAATGGATCCATGGTATTCCTCCTTTAAGGGGATTGGGGTTCAAACTAGACGGTGCCATCATCTGTGTCGGGATCGGGCAACGGCGTTTCGATTCGAATGACCACTTCGTTGGGCAGACAGGTGAGTGGTTTAAGAGGCGAATTGGTTTCGCCTTGTTTCTGACAGATGTTTTGGGGACTCACTTCATCAATGACTCGGACGGTGTGCTTCTCAGGATCATAGCCGATGGTCACGGTATTGTCCTCGCCGTAGCTGCCCTTGACGACATACCTTCCCGCTTCTTCGTC
>JBNJEC010000019.1:0-21038 GCA_051745505.1 Bacillota bacterium | reverse complement strand
ATACACCGGTTCCAAGTGCCCCGACTCCGATGAAGGATGAGGAGGCAAGCGAGATGAGTCCGCTGAAACCAAGCAGCAAGTTGAGTCCAATCGCCACGATCGTAAATATGATGATATAGGCGAATACGCTGTTGTAATAAGATGGCAGGACGCCTACGCTTGACAAATACCCAAACAGTACGAGAATCAGTCCAAATCCGAGGTATTGTAAATGTTGGTGGCGTTTCACCAAGTCTACCAGTGCATTCCAGTATTTAGCCGGAACGAATTTTTTATTTTTGTCTGTCATTTGCCACACCTACACTTTCTTGACCGGCGCTTTGCCAAATATTCCGTAAGGTTTGAAGAACAGGAATATCAGAATAATCATGTACACAATGACATCGCCCCATATATCTGTGACATAAAAGGCTGTCGTGTTTCTGGCAAAGGCTATGATGAACGCTGCAAGCACTGGGCCATAGAAGGTTTGAAAGCCTCCGAAGACCCCTGCGAAGAATGCACTGACCTGAACGTTGAACATCATGTTGGGATTGACGCTGCCTGATGGTGCGATGATAAGTGCCGCAAGCGTACCAAGCATGGCAGCGGTCGCCCAGGACATCATGGTTACGGTTTTGGTGGGTACACCCATCAGTTTCGACGTGATCTCGTTAGAGGCCGTCACCCTGATGGCAAGTCCCCATTTGGTTTTCTGGATAAACCAGAAAATCGCGCCCATGAGTACGAGCGAAATGAGTACGGTGAATACGGTATTGAATCTCAGACTCGCACCAAGCACATCCACGCTTCCGCTTGGGATGAACCTGGGCAGTTGGTAAGGGTCGACCCCGAAAAGATACGGAGTGATTCCCGTGATGATCATGATGAGGCCGAGCGTGATGATCTGTTTGGCGATTTTATTGACTTTGGCGGCTGGTCTTATGATGAAGGTATCGATCAGGACACCCGTCAAAAACGCCGTGATGATGGAGACAATCGCTACAGCCCAGATGCTCCAACCCCAGCTTGAGAGGACCAACGCCGCGATATAGGCATTGAGAGTCCCAATGGATCCTTGGGCGAAGTTGGTGGTCTTACTGGTTCTGAAGATGAGTACGATAGCGAGTGCAGCGAGTGCGTAGACACTCCCCGTCTGAAGAGAGTTGAAGAGAATACTCAAGAAATTATCCATCGTATTCACCCCACTGAATGACACTCGCCCCCCATACATATCCGATGCCGGCGGCAATCAGCGATAGGGTGGAACCGTCTTTCACCTTGCCTTCTTCAAGGCCAAGATGCAGTGAAAGAATCTGATCTATCTGCCCCATGTGTCCGTAGTCTTCGAGGTAAACGGTCTGGTCTTCAGTAAGTCCTAAATCCTTGACCATGCCATTATGGGCGGACCGTTTGATGTGAAGAATCGCGAGGTAATCGATGTCCGCGCGGCTTTTGCCTGATTTTTCAAGAGAACGATCGATGCAGTGATACCAGTTGGGCACACTCACTTCTTTCAATCGGTCCTTCATTTTCTTCGGTTGCATCAATCTCAGGGATTTGTAGGCTTCACTGAGATTGTCGTGGGTAATCGGGTTTTTGGTCCCACCGATTTCAACCCCGGCGGTTCTCGCAAGAGACCCGTCGGCCATGATGTGGGTGCCGAGTACGGCGTTTTTGCCATAATTCTTCCTAAGAATCATCGCGCCACCGCCGGCGGATAAGTTGTACATCATCGACATGTGTGGATCTGCGTAGTCGACGAAATCTCCGTTTCTGTAGCCCCCTACTATAAGGACAGTGTTGACCTCGTCGTCCGCGATCATCATGTCCTTGGCGATTTTAAGGGCGCCAAGGGATGTGGCGCAACGGTTTTGCAAATCGATGCCCCATGCGTTTTTGGCGCCGATGACGCCTTGAACGTATAATGCGGATGTGGTGAGTGGGTATTCCTTCCACTCTTCACCGATATCAAGAATGACATCGATGTCCATTGGGTCGACGCCTGTACGCTTTAGCGCGTCTTGTGCGGCGTATGCCCCCATTTCCTGGGTGCCTTCATCCTCGCCTGCGACGCGTACGCTTTTAAGGCCCTGTTTTTCTATGATTGCCTCTTCAGTCCAGTTTCCGTTGGTTGCTTCGGCAATCTCTTTGGCGCTTCTGGTTTCCTTCGGCAGGTAAATACCGGTCCCCACCACGCCTACATGTATGTCTTTTGCCATGGTATCACTCCTGTTTAAAGTCTCATGCCACCGTTTACGTTGATGACTTGTCCTGTAATGTAGCTTGCCTCTTCGCTGGCTAGGAAGAGCGCTGCGTTTCCGATTTCTTCTGGTTCTCCGAGACGTCCGAGCATGGTCATTGCCGCGAATTTGTCAAGTAGATCCTGTGGGACGGTTTTTAAGATGTCGGTCATGACATACCCTGGTGCGATGGCGTTTACGCGTACTGGAACCCCTTTGCGTGCGAATTCCTTGGCCCATGTCTTGGTAAGGCCGATAATGCCTGCTTTGCTGGCTGCGTAGTTAGCCTGACCGATGTTTCCAAATACACCGACGACACTTGAGATGTTGATGATAGAGCCGCCACCGTTTTGTTCCATTTGAGGGCCGATGTGGCGTGTTAGGTTGAAGACGCCTTTCAAGTTGACGTTCAGAACCTTGTTCCACTGTTCATCGGTCATCTTGCGAGTCATCGCATCAGCGGTGACGCCTGCGTTGTTGACCAGGATGTCGATTTTACCGTATGTTTCCATGACTTCGTCATAGAATTTCTTGACGGCTTCCGTGTCTGTGACGTTCAGGATTTTGCCTGCAACGTTTTTCTCTTCATAAGGGAGTTCTTGCATGTCAACCGCAACAACTTTCGCCCCTTCGCTTGCAAAACGTACGGCCATTTCCTTGCCGAGGCCCTGTGCGCCTCCTGTGACTACTGCTACTTTGTTTTCAAGTCTCATTACTTGGATTCCTCCATGTTTTTTAGTACGACCGCCGTACCCATGCCGCCACCAATGCAAAGTGAGGCAAGGCCGTAACGGACGCCGCGTTTTTTCATTTCGTGAATCAAGGTGACCGTGATACGGTTCCCACTCGCACCGACCGGATGACCGAGTGCGATGGCGCCACCATTGACGTTTGTGCGCTTCATAAGGCTTTCTTCTGTTTCGCCATACGCTTTTTTCAAGTCTTCGAATACGCCAAGACTCTGAGCGGCGAAGGCTTCATTGAGTTCCATGAGGTTCATGTCACTGAAGTTCAGTTTCGTATGTTCAAGGGCTTTTTGAATTGCTGGTACGGGGCCCAGACCCATATAATTCGGATCGACGCCGCCCTGACCCACACCGACGACTTCAGCCAGAGGTGTGAGGTTGTGTTTTTCTACCATGGCTTCACTCGCAAGCATCACAAAGCTTGCGCCGTCGTTGATGCCTGAACTTGAGCCTGCAGTCACCGAACCGTCTTTTTTGAAAGCCGGTCTAAGCGTGCCGAGTTTTTCAAGGGTTGTTCTGTCGTTGATGTGTTCGTCCTTGTCGAAGGTGAATGTTTCTTTTCTGGTTTTGACTTCAATCGGTACGATTTCATCGTCGAAACGGCCTTCGTCGCGCGCCTTGCGGGCACGCTCTTGTGAAGTGATGGCGAATGTGTCCTGCGCTTCACGGGTGAGTTTGTACTTGTCCACGATATTTTCCGCGGTAATGCCCATGTGCATATTGCCAAACACATCGGTAAGCGCGTCATAAAGCATGTGGTCCTTGACTTCAAAACTGCCCATCTTGATACCTTTGCGTGTTTTGTCAGGCAAAAGATAAGGCGCTTTTGACATGGACTCCGCTCCCCCGGCTATGACCAGGTTGTTGATGCCGTGCTGGATGGATACGAATGCGTTCATGATGGTTTTCATGCCACTTCCGCACACCATGTTGATGCCGTATGCCGGCACCGTTTCAGGAATCCCCGCGCCAATTGAGATCTGGCGAGCCAGATTCATGCCAAGACCCGCAGGCAAGACATTGCCGATTTGCAGTTCATCGATGTCATTCGGATCCACTTTTGTTTCTTCCAAAATCGTTTTTACGACTTTTGAGCCGTAGACTGCAGGGTGTAGGCCACTTAGCGATCCCATGAAGGTCCCTATAGCGGTTCTTCTTGCAGAAACGAGATAAACTTTTTGCATAATTAACCTCCTATATTAAGTGTATCCTTGCTTATTTCATCAATATTTAATATACTTGTTTTGTAAGCATGAATACATTCTCATAAAATGAATGCTATTTCACATTATGAATACTCATTCATAAACTGAATGTATATTCATAGTAGCATAAAACGCTTACAAAGTCAACGTGATACACATCTTTTTTTGTTCATGGAGGAATCGCATTATGAAAAATTTCGGACTCAACATCAAAGAGCCCACCACGAGAAATGCCAAGCTTACTTTCAACGATATTGAAAACGCCGCCATCAAGCTTTTTTATGAAAACGGCTACCATGGCACAACGGTTGGCAACATCACCCGTGAAGCCGGTATTGCAGCCGGTACTTTTTACCTGTACTTCCCAAGCAAACTGACGCTTTACAAACATATACTTACTAGTTTTTCACACAATATCCGTCGTGAAATCGCGGCGAACGTCAGTAAGAAAGACACGCGTTATGAAAAGGAACGCGAAGGGATTCGCACCTTCTTAGAGTACGCGAAGAAAAATCCCGAGATGTACAACATCATATGGGAATCGCTTTATATTGATCGTGAACTGTTCCGCGAATACTATGAATCCTTTTCCGAGCGCTACGTGACAGGCCTCGAACACGCGGTGAGCGAAGGAGAAATCAGAGACCTCGATACGGAAATTGTCAGTTTCGTGCTCATGGGCATCACGAACTTCGTGGGCCTCAAGATCGTACTTGATCTTGGAGAACACAAACTTGATATTGACCAGGCGACCGAAGTCATCATGGAAATCGTCGAAAAAGGCCTCTTCAAGCAAAAATAACCTATTAAATAAAACAAGGGTCAACCGAAGCTTCCTCGCTTCGGTTGACCCTTTTTAATTTGTTGTGATGTTTAGGCGTTTTTGAGTTCTGGATCCTGTTTGATGCGTCTTTGGGCTTTTTGAGCTTTGCGTGTTTTTCTATCGACGTCCACTTTCGGTTTGAAGTCCACTCTTCTGTAAAGCACATAGCCTACAACCGCAATGAGCAGGTTGCTGATGAGCATGACTTCCCAGATGACCTGGCTGCCTCTGTCAGGAAAGAGTTGCCCGAAAAGCACGATGAGAGGAAGGCGGATGCCCCAGAGTCTTGTGACTGCGAGAATGAACGTGAAATGTGTGTTCGCCGTTCCGTTGAACGTACCGATGAAGGTCTGATAGACCGCCATGAGCGGAAGCCCTATCAATATGTAGAACATGAAGTCCTGCGTGAGTGCGTACGCTACGGGATCGTTTTCAAGGAATATGGATGCAAGCGGGGCTCTGAGTGGAATAAGAATCAAGGAGCCGGCTGCCATAATCCCAATGGAGAGTTTGAAGGTCTTGACCATGGTCTCCTTGGCACGTTCAGGGTTCTTAGCACCAATGTTTTGACCGATATAAGCAGATAGGATAGCCCCCATCGCCATGACGGGGTGAAGGACCATTGAAATGAGACGGGTTCCAACACCGAATGCCGCGACGGTTTCAACGCCATAAGAGAAAATGACACCGTTCATGACACCGAATCCTATCGCTGTGAACGCCTGGCCGAAGGATGCGGGGGCGGCGGTTTTGACGATTTTTATCAGAGTTTTGAATTTTTCTTCAAAAGGAAGCTGCTTGTCGAGTTTGGATGTGAAGATTTCCTTCGGATCGACAGTCACCCCTGTTTTGGCGAAGAAGAGTCTGTATAAAGCAATCGGCATGACGATGCTGTTTCCAAGCAACGTCGCCCAGGCAGCGCCTGCGACGCCGAAGCCAAATGTCGTAATCATGATTGGCGACAAGATCGTGTTGAGCACAATCCCCGATCCGCTTATGAGTACGGGAGACAAGGTGTCTCCGCTTGCCTGTCTTGTGCCCATATAGGCAAAGAATATAAATAGGAGAGGCAGCTCAAGACTTCTGATTTGCATGTATTTGACGGCTTCTTCAAGCACGTAGCCCTCAGCCCCCATCCAGCCGATGACTGTCGGCGCAAAGGTATAGGCGAGTGCTGCGAATAAAATCCCTGCGACAAGCGCAATCAAGAAGAGCTTGGAGGCGTAGTGCCTGGCCATCTTCTTGTTCTGTCCGCCCAGATGCTGACCGATCAGGGTCGTGCCCGCAATACTGAGTCCGATACCAAGCGATATGAATGTGAAGACGACAGGGAACGTCATCTGTATCGCTGAAACCGATTCGCTTGCAAGATTTGGAATTTTTGAAACAAAGAACATATCCACCATATCGTGGAATGTTCTTAGGAAGTTGTTGATCATGAGCGGCAATGCCAAAAGAATGAGACCCTTGTAGATATTTGGGTCCTTGAGAATCAGATGGCTTTTGCGTTCGTCTTTGCTTAATGCACTTGTATTTTTCATCATATTAAATCACCGATGATAGTATAGCACATTCATGACACCTTGTCATAAATTTGCTTTAAAAAGTTAAACTTTTATTTCCAGGGAGGTTTCGGACCCGGATACATGTAGTATCTGACCTTCATATCTCCGTTGAAAAGCACGCGCGTTTTCTTGGCTTTAGCCTTCATGGCGTTTTCTGCACCCATAAGGCCGCTCAATATGTAAAAGGACATGGTTTTTTGGTTTCTCATGGTCTTCCCGATCAGTTCATAGAGGCCTTTGATGTCTTCATCCTTGATTCTCTGTCCATAGGGCGGGTTGGTGATGACCATGCCGTAAGGCACATCGAATGTTCTGTATTCGAAGCGGGCGGTTTCAAAATGGATGGCGTCGTCGACACCGGCATTTTCAGCATTTTCCTTGGCTATGCTTATCATCTTGAAATCGGCGTCGCTTGCTATGATTTTGCAGTCATTTTCAGTCTTGATCTGTTTGTAAGCCTCTTTTCTCACTTTCTTAAATGTCACGGCGTCACTGAAAACGAAATGTTCAAAATCAAAGTGCCGGTTAAGACCCGGTGCGATGTTGCGACAAATCATCGCCGCTTCTATCGGAATGGTGCCCGATCCGCAGAAGGGATCATAAAGCACGCGGTTCTCTCCATAGAAACTAAGCTGTATCAACGCAGCCGCCAAAGTTTCTTTGAGGGGCGCTTCGCCTTGTCCCGTTCGGTAGCCGCGTTTGTGAAGTCCGTCTCCGGAAGTGTCAAGAAGCACTTCTGCGGTGTCTTTGAAAAACGCGACCTGAAGTCTGTGGCGTGGTCCGTCTTCTTTGAACACATTGGCGTTCGTATTTTCTGAAAGCCTTTCAATCAAAGCTTTTTTTGAAATTTTTTGGATGTCTCTTGGGCTGTGCAGGGTGCTTTTTACGGTCTTTGCGTCCACGAGAAAACGCCCGCGCACATCAAGATAGGCTTCAAGTGGCAGGGTCTTGATCCAGTCAAAGAGTTCATCAAAGGACATGACGGAGTCCTTCTTGCCTATCTGTACATAGACTCTGTCAGCGCTTCTCAAGAAGAGATTCGCTTTGATCATGGTTTCAACACTTCCTTCAAAGTGTATGCGTCCGTTTTCGGTGTCCTTGACTTCGATATTCATTTGTTCCAGTTCTCTTTTAACGACCGCTTCGATTCCGAAAGCGGCTGTGGCTACTAAATTCAACATGACATTCATCCTTTCAGTCTAATCATACCACTGACACATGCCATATGATATAATGAACCTGTTAATTTTTAATAATTTTGAAAATTTTCCAATAAATTCAACGTTTCGCTTGTTTATAGGGTGAAACGGACAATTGAGGTGTCCAACGTGAGCAATAAGGAACTCGAAAAACTTTTAAAAGCCTTCAAGAAGGGCAATGAACAAGCCTTTGACAAACTCTATGAAGAAACCAAAACCCCTGTTTACTATACAATCCTATCCATCGTGAAAGATGAAAGCCTTGCCGAAGACCTCATGCAGGATACCTATATCAAGATGATCAATCAACTTGACAAGTACAAACAAAAAGGACAGTTTCTCGCCTGGCTCAAGATGATTGCCAAAAACACCGCCCTCAACGAATTCAACCGACGCAAAAAAGAAGTTGGTGTTGATACGAGCGAAGATGAATTTCTTTTCGGAGGCCAGGAAGGCTCTCAGGAAAACCGCTACGAAGTCCAGGAGCTCCTCAAACACCTGCGTGAAGACGAAAAGGAAATCGTCGTCAGACACGTCGTATACGGAGAAACCCACAAAGTGATTGCACAGTCCATGGACAAGCCGCTTGGCACCGTCCTCTGGGCTTATAGAAACGCCTTAAAGAAACTCAAGAAACTAGGAGGTGACAGTTATGAAAAACAATAAAATAAAACAGATGATCCGGGAAAAAGCCAAACAGGACGTACCAGACGTGCTTGATTCCATCAAGAGCACGCCTGAATATCAACGGTTCATCGACGACGCGAACACAGCGAAAAATCCTGCATGGATCAAACGTCTTATCCCCGTACTCGCTTCCATGACTGCCCTCTTCATTCTGGGCATATTCCTGTTCGATCCAGTCGAACCGGCCCCTGAACCAACCGCTTCTACAAACGTTCAAATGGAGATCAACCCTTCATTTTCAATCGGCCTTGATGACGATGATACAGTCGTTGAACTCACCGCTTACAACAGCGACGCGGAAGACTTTCTCAGTGACCGTGAGACCATCATCGGCGAAGATGTCGACACCGCGATTGACAGACTCATTACACGCGCCATCGACATGGGCTACATGAGTGAAGAAAACAGCGATGTCCTATTCAGCGTATCGGGTGAAGACGATGAAAAAGCCGAACAACTCCGAGTCAAGATCGAAGAACAAGTCCCTGAAGTCGCCGCACGCAACGGTGTAGGCAACGCCCACATGATGCGAAGCGTCGCAGGCCCCCCTGGCGAAGGGGAAATCGATGACGCCCAGGAACACGGTATGGGCCTTATGCAATGGCGCCTTGTCAGTTTAATCCTCAATGAAACCGACACGTACACCCTTGAAGACCTCGAAGACAAAAATGTCGGCGAACTCAAGACCATTCTCGAAGAAGCATCCATTGACCAAGACGATTACGAAGGGCCGATGCACGGTCCTGGCGATAACGACAACATGCCCCATGACGATATGCCAGGTGGACGCGACAACACCCCTGGTCGTTCATAAAACCAATAGAAAGTCCGGAAATTTTCCGGACTTTTTTTATGGTTTGAGCGTATTGGTGATGAACATGGCATCACCGAATGAGAAGAATCGATACCGTTTGTCTATCGCTTCCTGGTAGGCGTTCATGATGATGGCCTTGCTTGCAAAGGCGCTTACGAGCATGAGAAGCGTTGATTCAGGCAGATGGAAATTGGTAAGCAGGGCGTCTACCGCTTTGAATTCATAAGGTGGATAGATGAAAAGCCTGCTCCAGCCGCTTTCTTCAGAGATATGGCCATCTTTTTTTGCGACGGTTTCAAGCGTCCTGAGTGATGTCGTGCCGACCGCAACGACGCGCCTGCTTTCCTCTTTTGCCTGGTTGATGACGTCTGCGGTGTCCTTTGAGACGCTGTAGTATTCTTCGTGCATGACGTGGCTAGTGACGTCTTCTACACTTACGGGCCTGAAAGTGCCAAGCCCGACGTGCAGGGTCACATACGCTAGCGTGATGCCCATGGCCTTTAACTTCTGAAGGTAGGTTTCAGTGAAATGAAGGCCCGCAGTCGGGGCGGCGGCACTGCCCTTTTTCTCGTTGTAGACCGTCTGGTAGCGATCGGGGTCCTCCAGCTTTTCATGGATATAGGGAGGCAAAGGCATGGTGCCGAGTCTATCGAGGACTTCGTAGAGGATGCCCTCGTAGTGAAGTTTGAAGTGGCGGATGCCTTCTTCTTCAACGCCCACGCATTCCATCGTGAGTTCGCCGTCTCCAAAAGTTACAGTCGTGCCGACCTTGATTTTCTTGGCCTTTTTGGTGAGGCATTCCCACACGTCGCCTTCTTTTTGGTGCAAAAGAAGCACTTCGATGACGGCGCCGGTGTCTTTTTTGCCGATGAGGCGCGCGGGGATGACCGATGTATCGTTGAGTACGAGCACATCGCCTTTTTTCAGGAATGTGTGCAATTGGTTGAACTTTGTGTGGATGGTTTCTCCGGTATTTTTATCGAGTGCCAGAAGTCTTGAGTCCGTTCTGTTTTGAAGCGGTGTCTGAGCAATCAGTGCTTCTGGCAGGTCGTAGGTGAAATCTTTGGTTTTCATTCGAATAATCCTTTCTGAAATGCGTGTCCCAGGTGCTTGTAGGCTTTTTCAGTGGCCACGCGGCCTCGCGGGGTTCTTTTGACAAAGCCGATTTTGAGCAAGAAGGGCTCATAGACGTCTTCAATGGTGGTGACTTCTTCACTGATTGAAGCCGCGAGGGATTCAATCCCTACAGGCCCGCCCCCAAAATTCTCTATGAGGCCTTTTAAGTAATCGTGGTCTTTCTGATCGAGACCAAGCGGGTCAATCTGAAGTTTTTCAAGCGCGGTTTTCGTGATGCCTATATCGATGACACCATCGTTGAGCACGTCCGCGAAATCCCGGATGCGTCTGAAAAGACGGTTCACAATACGTGGTGTGCCTCTTGAGCGTCTTGCGATTTCCTTCACACCTTCGATTTCGACTTCACTGTCGTAGATGCGCGCGGTGCGCTTGCAAATCTTCTCAAGGGCTGCCTGATCGTAGTATTCGAGCTTGTGCACCACGCCAAACCGGTCTCTCAAGGGTGCGGTCAAATCACCAAAACGCGTCGTCGCGCCAATCAGGGTAAAGGGTGGCAAGTCCACGCGGATGGATTTGCTGGTTTCATCTTTGCCTACAATCAGATCAAGGGCGAAATCCTCCATCGCAGGATAGAGCACTTCTTCGACCACTCTTGGCAGTCTGTGAATTTCATCGATGAAAAGAATGTCTCCCGGTTCAAGGCTCGTAAGCAATACCGCGAGATCGCCGCTTCTTTCAATCGCGGGCCCGCTTGCGGTCTTGATGGAGGCACCCACTTCGTTGGCAACGATATGGGCAAGCGTGGTCTTCCCAAGACCCGGAGGGCCATAAAGAAGCACGTGATCAAGACTTTCATGGCGTTTTTTGGCCGCTTGTATGAATATGGACATCATCTCTTTGACGTGATCTTGTCCGATGTAATCGTTTAAATACTGCGGGCGCAGTTCAATTTGTTCGATATCTTCTTTTTGCGTATCGCTTGAGACGATTCTCTCATCCATGGTTCCACCTGCTTTCATTACAAATTATACACAAAAACCTGTATTTTACCAAAGAATGCTGCCTAAGAATAATGCACGTTGTTTTAACTGCGTACCTATGGTAAAATAATAAGTAGCGTAAAAGGCTACACTTTCCCAAAAGGAGGCCCTCTTGCATATGAAAAACCCTGATAGTGAACACAGTGAAAAAAGTGGGTATTCCATTGAAAAAACGTATCGCAAGCACGCCACGCCGGTTCAAAAGAAACTCGACAAACTGAGAATTGACTACGAGGACTTGCTGGCGGATACGGAAAAAGCCATGAACAAAGCGCAGAAAACACACGAGAAAAAGCTAAATGCGCACAAGTTACGCTTCGAAGACCAGCTTAACAGCGACGAAGCGTCTTTTACAATGGAAAAAGAGGCCATCGACTCAGACATTGAAACACTTAAGAAGAAACACCGCGAAGAACTCACTGCCATAAAAAACAAGAATACCGATAAGAAACACTCCATTCAGGCTGAAATCAAGTCTATGGAAAAAGATAAACAGGCAACGGCGAAAGAGATTGAAAAAACACACAAAAAACGTATTGAAAGCTATGAGAAAAGACTCGAGCTTTCCAAGAAAAACCATAATGAAAACACCAAACAGACCCAAAATTCACTAAAAGACGCCATCCAGAAACTCGAAGAAGACTACAAGACACACAAGGAAACCATCAATACGCTTGATGACACCATTGACAAACGGTTCAAAACCCTTCATCAGAACCTGAATGAAGCACAAAGGGACCTTGAAGAAAGCATCAAGAAATCGGACAACACCCTTCAACACACCATCAACACCTTCCGCAAGGAAGTCAACGAAAGCATTCGCGCTTTTTCCAAGGACCTCTATACCTACAGAAGCGCGATTCACAAACCCTTCCTAGATATCGACGCCTCCGCGAGCAATCTCTGGAAACAGTTCGAGGCCTACAAGGCCACTTTCACAACCAATGTCAACCAGGACATGAAGTTTGAACAGGCCCGTCTCAAAGACATCCTTGCCAAAACCAGCGAAGAGGAAAATCCAGAAGACATCAAAACCATCAACAAGCAGATGGAACTCCAACACCTGCGCAAAGACGCATTGATTGAACATATCAAAGCCTTTGAAGAAGGCGTCAAGACAACCACAGACACCTTGAAGACACTCTCAAGCGACACTCAGAAGTTTCTTGAAAGCATCTTCAAGACCTTTGATGAAACCATGCATTTTCTTCACACGAACCTGAAAGCCAAATTTGACATCTTCCAGTCCGGAAGCACTGATCTAAGAGAAACCCTCACCACCGACTTTTCCAAACAGGAAGTCGCGCCGTTTTTGGATGAGGCTAAAGACACCATCAAGAAAACCCTCGAGCTTTTCTCCAAATACGCCATAAACAAGATCGACGCCATCAAGGACACCACCATCGCGCTTCTTCCCCTGTACCAGGAAGCCGATGACATCCGCTTCTTTTTGGATACGGAAGATGCTCAGAAGAAAATCAAGGAAAACCGTGAAAAAATCTCCGTTGAACAGCAGGACGCGAGCCTCAACATCGACATGAAGCAGGCTGAAAAGAAACACGCGCTCGATCTCATGACTCTCGAAGAGAAATTCGCAACCAAGGACGCGCTTTTGAAACACATGCTCGAACAAAAAAGTCTCGAGCACAAGAAAGCCCTTGTTGAAATCAACAAAAAATCAAGCCAGTCAAACATCGAAGTGGAAAAGGCAATGGACGAAGCCTCTTTGGAGCACGACCTCGAACAGGCAAGAACCGACATCGAACTCGCTCATACGGACCAGGCCAAAACCCTTCAAAACGCCATAGAAAAACAAAAAATCGCTTTGCGTTCCTTGGATCTGCAAAAAGAAAGGGATCTCGCGCTTATCAACCTTGATACGGAAAAAGCGCGCAGACAAAAAGCGCTCAAACTCAAAAAAGACCGGAATGAACAGGCGTTGAACCGGAAAAACGCCCAAATCGAAAACGAAAAGAAAACCCTCAGCAAAAGTTATGACGACGCTCTTGAAAAAGCCACGCTTTCGTTCAAAGAACAAGAACAGTCCATTCAAGACGCCTTTGAAAAAGCGAAAAACGTTCATGAGGAAAAACTCGAATTCATCGACAAGGCCCTTTCGCGCGAAACCACCAAAGCGAAAGCCCGCATCGAACAGACAGAATCCCTGCTCACCACCCGAAAAGCGATTATCGATAAAAACTATCACAAGGAAAACAAATGGCTTGAGCGCCACGCAGAAGATCTTGAAAGCGAAGCGTCAACGCTCAAAGACATCCTCCTCATACTGAGCACTCCGAAAAAGAATGCCTTGAAACAGACCCTCGATACCTTTGTGGGGACACTCAAGGAAACCCATGATGTCATCATCGAACAGTTCACAGACAGTTTGAATCGCCAGGGCGTAAGCAAACGTCAGCGCAAATCACAGATCAACAAACTCAAAAACACCCTTGAAAAGACCCACACAGCCATTGAATCCAAAAAGAACGAAACCTTTGCGACCTACGAAAAAGCTCTCAAGGATACCTTGAGCAAAATAAAAAGCCAGAAAAAACTATCCCTCTCCGGCCTCAAAAACGCACTCAAACCCATCAATACGCACATTCAAAACGGCCTGTCCACCCTCTATAACGATGTCATCCGTTCCATGAACGAAGGGTTCAAGACCCTCAAAAAGGATGACGAAGACCTCATAGAGAAAGCCAAAGCCTCTTCCAAAAAAGCGAAAGCCAAGGAAAACATTCGCTACGAAGAAGCCAAGAAACCCCTCAACGAACAATTGGAGGCGCTTAAAAAGGAAAAAGATGATGCCCAGGAAACGCTTAAAGCCAAGCGTGAGAAAGAAATCAAGGCCGTCGAGGACAAACACGAAGCCGAGTTGTTACCACTTAGAGAGGCTTACGAAGAAGACCTTCAAGCTACAAAAGCCCTCGTAGAGGAAATTGAAGAGAAACGTGAAACACTCAAAGAAACCTACCAGAACAAACTTGAAACGCTTGAGAGTGAACTCGAGGAAAACCTCTCCACCATCGAGGCCAAGAGCAATGAACACGTAAACGCCGTAAACAAACGTCTGGAGGACGCGAAAAACATACACGCCTTCCACGTGGAAAACGAAGAAAGCAAGAAAGCGGATATCGAAAACACCCTTGAAAAGGAAACCGCCGATCTCGAAGCCGCGTACGAAGGGTTCAAAGCCGACACGGAAAGAAAACTCAAAACTTCTCAGCAAGACTATGAAACCCAGAAAGCCGCCCTCGAAGAGACCCTCAAGGAAACCATTGATGCCTATGAAACGAAAATGCTTTCGAGTTCGAGCGAACTCGACCAGCGCATCGAGAAAGTCGGCCGGGAAATTGCCGACCAGGTGAGAATCAAGCGGGCCCGCAAAAAGACGCTTGAAGACCGTATAAAAAGCGATCTGTCAAAGCTTGACGATACCCTTGACACCCTTGCAAATTCCCTTAGAAGCGATACCGAATCCCTGCTTGAGACTTTGTTCAAAGATGAAGGGGAAGCCCTTGATACGACTGAAATCGTCGACAAGGAAGACGGGCTCGTCGCCACGTATCTCACACGCATCAAAGAAGACATACAGAATCTCTGATATTCAAAGAAAGGAGTTCGACCATGGCCAACAAAAAATACGAACTGGACACCCCGTCCAATCAAAGTTTGAGCAAACTCATCGACCAGGATTTGCAAAAGGAAAGCGAACTCCTTCAGAATCTCATAAAGGAAGTCGTTGAAGCCAACCAGAAAGTGAAAGCCTCCCACAAGAAGCGTCTTGACGACGCCAACGACAAATTGAATATTCTAAACCAGGAAATCAAGCGCCTGAGACAGGACATCAACAAAAAAGACGAACAGACCACCATGGCGCAGTTCAACCATCTTCTCAAATCCAAGGACCGCATCCACACCGCGCTTAGAACCATGCGCCTGCATCCACTCAACAGCGAACTCAAGAAGGATTACGCCCTCAGTGTCCATTCTCTCAAGGAAAAACTTTTCACCCACATCGAAGAGCGGGCCCACATCGAAAAGGCCCCCGCTTCTTTCATGGACGTGTTTCAAACCAGCACACAGACATTTATCGAGTCCGTGTTTGAAAAGACCGAACACACCTTCAAAGGCAAAGAAACCCTGAAATCCATCAAAGAAAACGAAGACACCTTCAAAGCGGCTGCGGAAACTTTCATTGATCATCTTGAAACCGAGAAAACCAACCTCATGAACGCCCTTGCGAGTCGCGCCCACATACTCTCAGATGGCTCAGAGACGACTTCACTCAAAAGCCGTGTGGAAAATACCTACAAAGAAAAAACCGACGCCCTCAAACGCAGAGAAGAAACCCTCAAAAAAGATCTCGAAAAGGATCTGAGTGAACTCGATGAAAAGATCAAGACACTGCGTGAAGACGCGGAGAAATCTCTCAGAGAAAAATACAAGGACGTCCTTGAAGAACAGCACAAAGACAAAGAAACGCTTGAAAAAGAGCTCAAAGACCTGAAACTAGACATCATTCGCGCAGAGAAAACCGGCGACAGCGAAGCGTTGAAAGACCTACTGAAGACCTACAACAAGAAAGCCAGCCAGGAAAAAGGTCTTTCTGAGAGCAAACTTCAGGACAAAGTTGAAAAGAAAATCCACAAGGAACAGAAACACCTCATCAAGGAAAAACTCGAACGAGAAAAAAAGTATGCCAAAGAAGCCAGTGCCCTCGAACTTGAAAAAAACCAGATCGATCTTCAGTTCAACGATTCAGAGGAACTTTTCAAAGTCCAGGACGACTACGACGCGCTCAAAAAAGACCGTAAACTGAATGAAACCCTCGAATCCGTGCTTCTAAAGACCACAGAAGCCTATGAATCCCTTTTGAAAGACGCCCTCTCTTTCGCATCGACACTCGAAACACTCATGTTTGATACGAAAATCACGTATCTTGAAGCGATGAGCGACGCCGCGAGAAAACTGTCAAAACTCAAAACCGACTACAAGCACTCGCAAATCGAATTGGGCACTGCCTACAAAAAGGTCGCTCTGAAACAAAGCAAGGCCCAAAAACACATCCAAAGCGTCATCCGCAGACATACCCTCAACATGCACTTTCACAACGAAGAGAAAAAGGTCAACAAGGCCCTTACCGTTGCCACACGCCAAGCCGACATCGAAAAGACCTACCAACAGGAAAACGCCAAAAACGAACTCATCTACCAACAAGGTCTCATCGAACTCGCCGACAAGGAATACGAACTTCAGCTTTTAAAGATCCGCTCCCTTTATGACAATGAGATGCTGCTTACGAAAGCCCAGTCGGAAAGACTCAACGTCGGAGCAAGCGTCAACGAATCCATGATTTCAACCACGCTTGAAAGCCAGATGCACTTCGCAAGACAGCAGATCAAGTACGCCGAAAACGAATACCAGGTTCGCCTTGAAAACATCGAAGCCGCCCTCAACCGTGAGATTGAATACGCCAGGGAAAAACTCAACCAGAGAAAACAGACCTATCGAAGCGACATTCACGAACTCAAAAACGAACGTGACCGCAAACTGAGCGATCTCGCCTACAGACAGGCTCTGTTCACAGACCCCAAGGACAAACGCAAACTCAAAGAACAAGAAAGCGCCATCACAACATCCTACAACGAGAAAATCGAAGCCATTGAAGAAGCGGAGCGCAGTGATCAGACCGTCATCCGCTACGAGTCTCAGATAGAAGGCGCCAAAAACCGTGCTCAAAAGGCCAAGGAAGACGCCAATGAGCTCAAGGAAAAAACCATCAAGACCTTCAAGGACATGCTCGAACAGACCGATCAGAAACTAGATGCCTTCAAGGCCTCCTCAGGCAATGAAAAACTGCTTGGCAACACCATCGAGGACGAAGCCTCGAAAACCGCTGAAAAACGCTACAGTGAAGCCATCGAGGAAGCGAACGAACTCTACAAGCAGAAAGTCAATGAACCCAAAGAGAAAATCAAGGAACTCAAAGACATTCTGGAATCCATCGAATTCGATGAAACCACCCAGAAAACCATCGACGGCAAAAAGGATGCCCTCAAAGCCATCCGCAACAAAGTCACCACCGCCCTCGATAAAGAACGGTCGCAGCTGGATGAATCCCTCAAGGCCATTGACGATTCCGTTGACGCCCTTGAAGAAAAAGCAAGCACGCTCAAGGAAAAAATCAGCCACTCAGGCGAGGATTCGTCAGTCAAGGAGACCGCTTCTTACGCATTCAGTACGCTTGATTCCATGAAAAAGAAACATAAGTCAAGTGACTACGATACGCTTGAGAAAAGTTTCAAAACCAAGATGAACACACACAAGGATGCCCTGAGGAAAACCAGAAAAGCCATGGATGACGCCCTATTACCCGCGTTGAAGGCCTACGAAAAGTTCCTAAGAAAAGTATCGGTCTCACAGAACAAAACCTTCAAACAACTCAAAAAACAAAAACAGGACCGACTCAAGGATACCCTCAAAGACATCGAATCCCGTTATCAGAACCACCTTTAAAAAGAGGCTTCAAGCCTCTTTTTTCATGCAAAAAAAAGACCGCGTTTGCGGTCTTTTTGGATACTTATTTGAGGTCCCCGAGGAAACTTGTGCCGTGATCAGGCATGGTGACGCCGAAATTGTCTGAAATCGTCGCACCGATGTCCGCGAACGTTTCGCGGACCGGCAAGGAATTTGTCGCAATGGAAGGGGAAAAAACAAGCAGTGGCACGTATTCGCGTGTATGATCCGTCCCCGTGTGGGTCGGGTCGTTTCCGTGGTCTGCGGTGATTATCAGAAGATCGTCTTCTCCGATTTCTTTCATGAGCACTTCAAGTTGCGCGTCAAAGGTTTCCAACGCGCTCTTGTAGCCTGCAGGATTGCGGCGGTGTCCGTATTTCGCGTCAAAGTCAACGAGATTCAAGTACGCAAGGCCTTCGAATGAACGCTTCGCATATTCTGTGAAGTTCGCCATGCCTTCGTCGTTGTCCTTTTGTCTCTGACTTTCCGTGATGCCTTCGCCGTCATAGATATCTTCAATCTTGCCAAACGCGGCCACGGTGTAGCCGCCTTCTTCAAGGTAGTTGAGCGTGGTTTTTCCGTAAGGCTTGAGTGCGTAGTCGTGACGGTTCGCAGTTCGCTCGAACCCGTTTTTCTCGTCGCCTATGAATGGGCGGGCGATGATTCTTCCAAGTGTGTAAGGATCCTCACGGGTAAGCTCACGCGCGGTTTCACAGATGTCATAGAGTTCCTTGACACTCACAATGTCTTCGTGCGCTGCGATCTGAAGGACGCTGTCTGCGGAGGTATAGACAATCAAATCGCCGGTTTTAACATGGTGCGGCCCGAGTTCCTTGATGATTTCGGTGCCGCTTGCGGCCTTGTTGCCGATGATTTTTCTTCCGCTCTTCGCCTCGAGTTTCTTGATGAGGTCTTCAGGAAAGCCTGTGTCTGTAAAGGTTCTGAATGGGGTCTCTATTTTGAGGCCCATGATTTCCCAGTGGCCGGTCATGGTGTCTTTTCCGTTTGAGATCTCCGCCATCTTGGTGTAACTTCCTACAGTGTTCTTGACTTTAGGAACGCCTGGGATGTCACTCAGGTTGCCATACCCGAGACTCGCCATGGTCGGAAGGGTGATGCCGCCCTCTGAGAGCGCGATGTTTCTGATGGTATTGGTGCCTTCGTCACCGAAGGCTTTTGCATCCGGCAAGGCGCCGATGCCAACGCTGTCAATGACGATGGTGAAAATTCTTTTGAACATAATGATTACTCTCTCCTTTTATATGCATGCGGATGAAATTTGTCGTACACCGCAATGAGGTGTTGTTTGTTGATGTGGGTGTAGATTTCCGTGGTGGATACATCGGTGTGGCCAAGCATTTCCTGAACGAATCTGAGATCCACACCGGCTTCAAGCATGTGGCTTGCGAAACTGTGGCGCAAGGTATGGGGACTTACTGTCTTTTCAATCCCCGCCTTTTCTGCAAGGCGTTTTAAGATTTTGAAGAATCCAACGCGGCTGATGACGCCACCTCTGCTATTTAGAAACACGTAAGGTGTCGGGGTTTTCGACAATTTGAGCCTGCCGTATTCAAGGTAGGCCTTGAGCGCCTTTTGCGCTGAGGATCCGATTGGCACGATGCGTTCCTTGTTGCCTTTGCCCGTGACGTTCACGAATCCTTCGTTGATGTGAAGATCATCGGTGTGAAGATTCGTGAGTTCGCTGATGCGCACACCACTTCCATAAAGCATCTCAAGCATCGCGAGATTTCTGATTTCAAGGGGGGTTTCCCCTCTTGAAGCTTCGATGAGTCTGTCCATTTCCTCGATGGTGAGGATTTCAGGGAGGTGCGCTTCCTTTTTGGGGCGATGCACGGTAAGGATGACGTTGTCGTCCACGAGTTTTTCATCAAGCATGAACTGATGAAACGCCTTGATGGCCGAGAGTTTTCTAGACACCGTCGAAGGGGCGCGTTTTTTCTTTCTGAGTGTCATGATATAACGGTTGACCGTCTGTTTGGTGATGGAGGCGGGATTTTTTATCTCGCGTTCAAGCAAGTACTGAACATAGCCTCTCACGTCACCGAGATAGGCATCAAGGGAATGTCTTGAGAGTCTCGAGGTGGATTTGAGTTCGTATTCGTATTCCTTGAGCAGTTGTTTAAGCACATCATCACGTCCTTAAAGTTTCATGAAGACTTCATTGCCGAGAAACAGCCCTCTTTGTGTGAATCTTATATGGCCGTTTTCAATTTCAAGCAACCCGTTTTCAAGAGGGGTCCTTAAGACTTCAAACGCCTCAAGCAAAGGCACACCAAAGCGCCTTTCAAATGCATCCATGTCCACGCCCTTCATGAGTCTGAGCCCCATCAGAAGATAATCTTTCATGGGTTCGTATGGATACTGATCCATGACGGGCGAGTTTTCGTTTTCAATACGCTCGTTGTATTTTTTGATGCTTCTGACGTTGTAAAAGCGTTGGCCGCGCCATTTGGAATGGGCGCCGGTGCCAACCCCGAGATAATCATGGCTTTTCCAGACCATGGAGTTGTGAAGGGATTCAAAGCCAGGGCGCGCAAAGTTGCTGATTTCATAGTGGTTGAAGCCGGCCTCTTTGAGACGTTTGATCACGGTTTCATACATGGACGCTTCGAGGTTCTCACTCACAGGCTCCACTAGGCCTTTATCTATCCAAAGGGAAAGTGCAGTATCTTCTTCGATGATGACACTGTAGTAGGAAATGTGTTTGAGGTTCAGGTGTAGCGCTCTGTCGATGTCACGGTTGAGATCTTCAAGGGTCTGATAGGGAATCGCAAAAAGCAAATCGAGATTGATGTTGTCAATGCCCGCATCCTTGAGATTGGCAACGGCCCTCTCTATATCAACAGGCTTGTGGGTTCTTTTCAGGAATTCAAGGTGCCCTTCGTTGAAACTCTGTGCACCCAAAGATACACGGCTCACACCGAGTGTTTCAAGCAGACGGGCGAATTCAGGTGTGACATCACTCGGGTTCGCTTCGATGGTGATGTCCTGGACTTCTGAGAGCCCCACTTCGTTCAGTGTGGCGAAAAGATTTCTCAGGTCCGTTTCATCGAGGATGCTCGGCGTGCCGCCTCCGATGAAGATTGAAACGATGTTTGAAAGTGCCGCTTCATGATG
>JBNJEC010000018.1:0-21778 GCA_051745505.1 Bacillota bacterium | reverse complement strand
TTATTACTTTGACAGGCATAGTAATATGTTTTAAACTATGGGTGAAAGGTGTGGTACCATGCATAGTCATCTGGGTGATCGTCTTGCCAATGCCATCAGTCATGGAATTGGTGTGTTGCTTTCAGTTGCAGGGTTGATTTATCTGCTCATTCGTGCAAACACAACGCTGGAACTGGTTGCGTTTCTTATCTATGGGATAAGCCTTGTTAGCCTCTATTCGTTTTCTACAATCCATCATGCCATTAAAATGCCAACTGACAAGGGATTTTATACCTTGAAAGGTCTGGATTATATCGCGATTTACCTTTTGATTGTAGGAACCTATACACCCTTTGTGCTTCTAAGCGACAGTTATCCCGATGGCATTACGCTCCTCTTTATTTTATGGTCTGTGGCCATCATTGGGATTCTCATTAAAATCACCTGGCCGAGAAAATGGCATGGAATTCATGTTGTGCTTTATCTCCTCATGGGCTGGTCCATGCTCATTTTCTGGTCAAATATCGGATTAAGTGACTCTCAAGATATTTTAAGGTATGTCCTTATTGGTGGAATATTCTACTCTGGTGGAATCCCGTTTTTTGTTTTGTCTGCCGTGAAAAAAGAGTGGCATTTCATACATCTTCTTTGGCATCTGTGCGTCCTTGGAGGAAGTGTATGGCACTTCATCGCGGTTGTGAATTTGCTGTAGTGGGACTTCTTTTCAGTGAACCAAGATATTAAAGATGCAGAACAGCTATTATAGACGGCCTTGAATGAATTGTTCAGGCTGTCTTATTTTATGGGATACGTTTTTTTGATTTCAATGATAAAATGAAGATGTAGATAATAGCCAATTACTCAGGCATTCTTTAAAACGTCCTGTTTGAACCTGCGAGTGACCATGCTTTATAATGAAAAGAGACTGTTCCATGTAGAAAGGAGCGCTATCATGAAGCGAATTGCGGACTTCATTGTAAACAAGCGCATAGTGATTATCCCGATTGCGCTGTTACTCACATTTCTTTTTGCTGCGCTCATTCCCCGTGTAGCCGTCAATTACAACATGGCCGACTACCTTCCTGAAGAGTCCCAGACACGCATTGGACTGGAAAGGATGCAGGAGACATTCGGAGAAAGTGGCACGTTTGATGTGATGCTTCTTGATACCTCGGCTCAAAACGCAGAAACGGTCAAATCCGATTTACAGGCCATGGAGTCCATCAGTCTGGTTTCTTTTGACGCGAACAGCGACCATCACTACAAGAATGGAAACGCCCTTCTTCAAGTGAGCATTCCTGATGATACGTATAGTGAAACGGCCAACGATGCGATTCTTTCTACAGAGAACTATCTCGAAGACAGTGGGTTGGACTACCATCTAGGCGGGGCCGCCTATTCAAACTACAGCCTTCAAAACTCCGTCACAGAAGAGATCCCTGTCATCCTGCTCATGGCGGTGCTCATCATCATGACTCTTTTGAGTCTCAATGCCCGTTCGTGGCTCGAGCCTTTCATGTTCATGACTGTGATTGCCATGGCCATTGTGATGAACCTTGGCTCCAATGTGATTTATGGGGAAATCTCCTATATTACCCAATCCGTTGCAGCGGTGCTTCAACTCGGGCTATCCATGAACTACTCAATCATACTCATCAACCGCTTTTACCAGGAAAAGCGTTCAGGCGATACCCCTAGTGCGACGATGAAAAGAGCCCTTGGCAAATCCATCAAGCCCATCGTTTCAAGTTCCCTTACCACGGTTGCGGGGATGCTCGCGCTTTCGTTCATGACGTTTCAACTAGGCATGGATCTTGGCATTGTGCTCGCTAAAGGAATTCTTATTTCCTTGCTGAGTGTGCTTATCATCCTCCCCGGTGTGCTCGTGGTATTCGGAAAACCAATAGAAAGAACCCAAAAACGCCGTTTAGCGATGCCCTCAAACCCTTTCTCAGCCTTTGCACTCAAGGCTCGCGCTTTCATTCCAATCCTCACGGTATTGCTTTTCGTGGGTGCCATCTTCATTCATTCCACGAATCAATACACCTTCAGCGATACCCCGGATTTAGAAGGTGAAACCGCCATAGAAGAGACCTTTGGTGATAGGGAAACCGTTGTACTCATGATTGAAAAAAGTGAAGATGCGCTTGAAGAAGAAAGAAATTTCATCGAAGCGCTTGAGACAGTCGAGGATTCTCCGCTCATGAATTACCAGGGCGTATCAAATACGGTTTACCAGCCATTGAGTGCCAGCACGGTTGCCTCAAACATGGACGCGGACCCCTTGCTCAGTGAGATGCTTTTCACCCTCTATCAGATGGACGAAGGTGACTTAGAAGGTAGAGAAGTCGAAATGAAACCACTTTTGACATTTCTATACAATGCCGTAAAGAGCAATGACTATGACGACTTGTTCAGTGAAACGATGCGAGAAAACATCATAGAAACCTATGAAACCCTTGAATATTTCGGATGGCCTGAGCGAGATCCAATGACCTATGAAGGGCTTGCTGAAAAT
Source organism: Bacillota bacterium (assembly GCA_051745505.1). Lineage (GTDB taxonomy): Bacteria > Bacillota_I > Bacilli_A > Izemoplasmatales > Izemoplasmataceae > M55B118. Next base: position 19,281 of record JBNJEC010000018.1, on the reverse strand, counting down.
TCAGGGAACATATCGGTTGAAGAGGCAAAACTTGCCTACGCCTTCTATTTTACGGAGAATGACATCTCTGAGTCCATTACGTTACAAGCGACGACTCTCATGAACTATATGGAGACACTTCTAAGTGACAATACCCTGGTTGCGGATATGATGCCTGATTCCATGAGTGAGACACTTGAGGATTCACAAGAAGACCTTTCCCTTGCTGATTCCATGTTCGAAAGCGAGGAAGCGAGAAGACTCATTCTGACCCTTGAACTTGAAGAAGAGGGATCACGCACTTTTGATTACGTGGAAACTTTGAACCGTGAAACGGACACCCACTTTGAAGACGAAGTCTACCTCACAGGAATGATTATCACCAACTATGATCTGGCCGACACGTTTGATGAAGATCTTCTGAAAATATCGCTTGTCACAGTTTCAGCCATCATTTTGCTTGTCGCCATTACTTTCAGAGCCGCCTTGCTTCCGTTCATACTCGTCATCATCATCCAGGGTGCGATATGGATGTCGATGAGTGTCAACGCCCTGATAGACAAACCACTTCACTTCCTTGGATACATCGTGGTCACCGCAATTCAGATGGGTGCCACCGTGGACTACGGCATTCTCATTGCTTCCAATTATCTTGAGAACCGCAATGAAACCACGAAAAACGAAGCCATCAAGCGAACCATGAAACAATCCCTCACCACCGTCACCACCTCCGCGCTTATCCTTATCACTGCCGGTCTCGCTGTTGGAATCTTTTCAAGTCAGAAAGTCATCTCCAGTATGGGCAATCTCATTGCCAGGGGCGCATTCGTCTCAGGGCTCTTCGTGCTGTTCCTTCTACCAGGGGTGCTTCACACACTGGATACCCCCCTTATGAAGTCGACCCATGGAAAACGAAATACCATTCATAAATAGGGTATAATGCAAACTACGTAATCGTTAAACTAAAAATATCATGGAAGACTCTCTTTATAGGTAGGGATTCAAATTCATCAAAGGATTGTAATCAGATAAAATAACTGATTACAATCCTTTTTTATTTGGAGTGATTCATGACACTGCTTTAAGGGATTATGATTGTAAAAGATAGGACCGCTTTAAAACTTTGACATTAAAAACAGTTAAATAAAATGGGTTTCACAATCAATGATAACCATCAGTGGGGTAAAATTGGTAAACGTATCCGCGTGGGCAATTATCTTATTTATAGTAGTTTACGATTTGAAAAAGTGCATAAGGTTTGAGTTTCAAACTTTATTATTTTAAAGTTAAGTCGTACACTGTTTGCAAAAATAATAAATAGCAAGCAGACTAACTATAAATAAAGGGGGCAACACAATGAAACGCGTGTTATTCATGGCTTTGATGGTGACATTTGTTCTGGCGGCATGTGATGAAGGCAGTGTTGATGATGTGCTTGAAGACAATCAGGATGCAGTGGACAATGATGTGACAATTGAATTTGACAGTAACGACGGTACGGAAGTGGACGATCTGGTTGTGAGTCTTGATGACTTTCCATCGTCTTTGGAAGCGCCGACCCGTGAAGGGTATGCTTTTGCAGGCTGGTATTTCGATGAGGCGTTTGCCGAGTCATTCAGCGTGAGCGAAATCGGAGACGTTGATGCACTCACTCTTTATGCTCAGTGGGACACCTTGTCTGATGATGATGAGCCAGATGAGGATTCGCCATCAGACGATGATGACCCCCTGGATGATTCAATAACGATTGTTTTCGATAGTGACGGGGGTTCAGAGGTCAATGATCTCGAGATAAGTCTTGCCAATCTTCCTCAGTCACTCCCAGAACCTTCCAAGGATGCCCATCAGTTCATGGGCTGGTACTTGGATGAATCGTTTGCGGAGGCTTTTGATTTGAATGCTCTTGATTCGGATACCACACTCACCTTGTATGCCCGGTGGGTTCCGCTGTACGAAGTGACCTTCGTGGCGGATGACAGTGTTTTAAAGACAGAGACGGTTTTGGATGGTGAAACCCTACCTGAGGCTTCTCACCCAGAAAAGGAAGGGCATGTGTTTGAAGGGTGGTACTTGGACAATCAGTTCGGCGACGCTTCCGAATTTGATGAAAACACGCCTGTAACCGAAGCTTTGATGCTGTATGCAAAATTCACTCCAAATACCTATACGATATCTTTTGAAGCGGAAGGCCACACCCTTGAGCCTATCGAGTATGAATACGGCACTGGGCCTGTCATTCCAGATTTGGACGATGAAGGGTTCATGGACTGGTATCTTGAAGATACGTATGAAACGCCACTAGATGATACGGATTTACCGGCAAACGACATCACGCTTCATGCTTTTATCAGCCCAGTGTTCACCATAGAGTATTATGTTGATGATGACTTGGTGGATACGCAAACCCTGGTTGTTGGAGAAGGGATCGAGTTCCCAGAAGAAACGCCTAGCAAAACCGGTCACACATTCCTCGGATGGCGTCAATTCAATGATGAATACACGTTTGAGTATTTCGTGAACGAGGGCTCCATGATGGCCATGGATGCAACGCTTGAAGCGGTTTTTGAAGCGAATGAATACACAGTGAGTTTTGATGATCCGTCCATGGAGGCATTCACTCTATCCTATGGTGAAGGGCTCAATGTTGATGATTATGAGGATCCCCTCTTTATCGGCTGGTATTTGGATGACGCGTTGAGTGTGCCTTTTGAATACGATACGATGCCTGCTTACGACATCACTTTGCATGCAAAGGTAGCGGATGCGAATGATGTTTTGTCACTGAACACCGTTTTGACTTATGAACTGACAAGTGCTCGCATTGAAGCGAGTGTCATCCATTATGAGTATATGGATCTCGTTGAGACCCATCTTTACATATTGACCGATGGCGAGGCGCAACTGATGCTTGCACTTGATGAGGCACTTGATGTGACTGTGGATGGCAAAGTGATCGATGCTACTGTTCATGTGGATTACACAGAAGAAGCGTTCGCCTATGACTTGAGTGCGATCAATGTCCTGGGGGACATGACCGATCCATTAAGTCCGACATTCATCACCATTGACGAACTGGGCAATCTTGATTTCAATGATCCAAACTCAATGGCCACAATTTATTCAACAGAAGGCTTTCTGGTAACGGATGAAGGCTATGCGACACTCTTTGATGCACAAACCAATACATTCTACCCATTGATCAATATCAGCTCCAGCACCGCTTATGACACCATGCTGAATAATCTTGCGCATACCTACGTGTCATTTGCCTTTGTCACTATGCCAACAGATGAAGGCCCGTTTTTGATCTATCTTGAAGACATCGAACCGATGACGGCCCTTACTCTGAATGATTCAGAAAAACTGACGTTGCTAAGTGATCTCATTGACGCAATTTATGGTGTTGAATCCTTCCAGGTTGGTGACGCATTCGATTTGCCTGATCCCGATCCGTTCTTTGGATCAGCCTTGTCAGCACAGTTTGTGGGCGACAACGCTCAATATTATGACGCGGTCAATGACGAATTCCTGTATACGGAAGAGGATCAGGTTTTGGATGTCGACATCACCCTTACCCTTGGCAATGAAACAATGACACTAAGCACGACCGTTTTGCTGGAGGGTATGACACCTGATAGCTTAAGCGATGTGGAAGCGGATACCTTCTACACTTTGAAAGGCACCATCTTCCACACAACAGATACCCATGTCCTGTTTGGAGATGGCGATACGCTTTTGTGGCTGCTTGCAGCGGACACACCGAGTTACACAGTGGGGGACACTTACACTGTGAACGTAATGACTTACAGTGATGGCTACACCTTGAAAGGTGACCTGATTGAGGTGCTTGAAGAAGACGGGGCCTCTCAAGATGCATTGACACCGAGTCCAATGACACTTCAAGCCCTATCACAGCTAAATGATGTTCATACAAGCCTTTATCATACATTTGAAGGCGTCGTCTTGAGCAATGAGAGTATTGAATATCCCTACATTCTCAGTGATGGCATCAATCAGGTGTATCTGCCTGATACACCTGCGGTTGCAAATGCGCTTGGAGAAAAAGTTTCCGTGGATCTCTTTATTGTCGATTATCTTGAAGATACGGATACGTCTGGATACGTAGGAATTTATGAGGATTCAATCCATACGTTAAGTACTTTGACATTTGATATCTTGGAACAAATGGATTTCGCAGAAACGCTCATGCAGCCATACCTGCAAAATGTTTATCGCCCCAATGTGACCTATGCATTCCCCCTTGCCTTTGATGATTTGGGCTTTCCAATTACCTATACGCTCATTGGCGGTCAGGCTTCGGATGTCACAATGGTTGAAAATGGTGACCTGCAACTGACATTCACAGATGAGGGCATCTTTAATTTTGATATTCATATTCAAGTAAACGGCTTAAACAGACAGCTCAGTGAAGCCTTCATCGTGGAAGATTACACCATTACGAGCCTTGATACGGCCTTGAATGACACGCCTGGAACCATTCACACATTTGAACTGAGGGTGGATGGGTTCACAAGAGAACATGACACCATCCTTACAGATGGAACCGAGGTTGCTATTGTTTCAGAAACATTGTTCACAACTTACTTCCCAATGGGTCAGACCCTGATTGTATCGGGGACACTGGTTCAGGATAATGGCCTGATTTGGCTTGACAATGCAACCATTGAACAGCAGACCACTTCAACCATACCCTTGACACAGACAAACGAAGTGACCTTTGATGATTTGGAACTCCTGAGCGAGCCATATGACGGAATGCTTCATGTTGAATTGGAAGGAATCATCGACTTTCCACCCTCAGACAGTGACATGGCGATTGTCGATACCGATGGAAGTTATTATCTTCTTGGCAGAGACCCTTCTGATGGTACCTGGTTCAATCATCTGGGTGAAACGGTTCAGCTTCGAGGATACTTTACATATTCAGAAGATTTCGGTATCAATATCATCGCAATTTCAGATGTGACCCCTGTGCCCGAATAACCTCTTTGAATTTTCTCTTTGATACATTGCATCAAGGACAAGCGACCATCAGCCTGAATTCAGGGCCATGGTCGCTTTTTCTGAATCAATTTAGAGTGAGACTTCATAATCTCACTCACAAAATGAATAGGGAACACAAGAGTTAACCGCATATTATAAAGACTTATAAACAATGGCAAAACACTATGAATTGTGGTATATTAATATAAAATGACTTGGCCAAGCAAGCGCTGGTTTCTGACTATGTGCCTTGCTTTTCAATGAACCTTATCACTTAATGACCGGCCATAGGAAGAAGGTGGATGAATTCAATGATTCGTTACATACTGACACGTATTCTGTTTCTTTTCATAACGCTTTTCATTGTTTTTACCATGCTTTTTGTCGTGGCGCGATTTGCCGAACTTGAGAGAATGGAAGTACTGAACTTTACCGAGATTCCCTTGATGGAAAAAACAAAAATCGTCTTTAATGACTATGTGACCTATGTGAAGAATATCGCCTCCGATTGGGACTGGGGGACGGATGCTCGCGGAAGAGATGGATGGAGTGAACTGCAAAGACGCATGGATTTGACTCTGAGACTCAACATTTTCGCCTTTTTCTTCTATACAGGCTTCGGGGTGATTCTCGGTGTGCTTGGCGCGTTGTACAAGGGGTCCTTGTTCGACAGGATTCTCAATCTGGTGTTTCTGGTTTTCAGCTCGATTCCTGCCTACGTCATGATCATGATACTGATTCTTTATTTCGGCTATAATCTTGGATGGTTTCCCCCGCAAGAACCTCCGCCCTCCAGAGGCCTTTTCATCGGACTCAAGGGAATGGTCATACCGGTTCTGGCGATTTCGAGCTATGCACTTGTTCAGGTTGCACAGTTGATTCGAGGTGAGATGACCGATGCGTTCAATTCGGATTATATACAGCTTCTAAAAACCAAGGGGCTCAATCAACGTCAAATCGTATTGCGTCATCTGATCAAACACAGCATGGTTCCCGTAATGACATCGATTGTGCCAATCATGCTTTACGTGCTTGGAAGTTCATTCATAGTGGAGAGAGTCTACAACATCCAAGGCCTTTCCAACTGGCTGCTGACTTCACTCATGGGGAGTTCTGGAAATGTTTACTATGTTTCCGTAACCTTGCCGCCAATGGTCCTTGTCGGGACTTTCCTCACAGGACTTGTCTTGCTTGTGGGACTGATTGTGGATATTGTCTATGGCCTTTTGGATCCTAGAATCACCATGGGCGGAAAGAAATCGAAAATGGATTGATTTTCAACCATCCTATATAGAGTGTGCGCCTCTCATTTCAACGATGAGAGGCGTTTATTATTGAGCGCAAGACGCAGTAATAACCATAAGAGATCAAACAAGGCAGGGTGCACAGGTCTCAAAGTTGGATTTGGGATTAGCTTATGGGGTATTTGTTCAAGAAATTCCAAAATCATCAATTGATTTGTAATACAAACTGTATTATACTGAAACTGAAATGCATCATGACAGGCTTGAAGAAATAGTTGCCATGTCAAATACATGCACAGTTTACGAGGATTTCCTTGATATGGTATTTTTCATGAAAAATACGGTAAAAAGGAGAGGACAATGGAACTGAAAACCGTGCTGGAAAAATACCCGAAGAAACCTGACTGTTTGATTGAACTGTTGTTGGAGTACCAAAATGAAAAAGCGACACGACACCTTGAAGAAGATGAACTCAAAATGGTGGCTGAGTATCTGAGTCTCCCTGAGAGTCATGTTTTTAGTGTCGTGTCTTTTTATTCCTTTTTCTCAATGGAACCCAGGGGTCGACACATCATTCAGATATGCCATGATGTGCCCTGCTATGTGAGTGATGATTTCAACGTAAGACATGCGCTTGAATCCATGCTCGACATTGGCATTGGAGAGACCACAAAGGATGGGCTTTTCACACTTGAGCATTCGAGTTGCCTTGGCTGTTGCGACCAGTCCCCGGTCATCCGTATCAATGAGCAGATTTACGGGAATTTGAACAAAAACAAGCTCAAGGCGATCATGTCACAGTACCGGAGTGAAGATCATGCTTGAAAAACGTCTGGTGACTGAACGCATTGGAAAAATTCGTCCTGAGAGCATCACCGATTATGTCGACTCAGGTGGCTATGAAGCTTTGAAAAAAGCATTGAACAAGACACGCATCGAAGTCCTAGAAGAAATTGAAGATTCACGCCTTCGCGGCCGGGGAGGTGCTGGTTTTCCTGTCGCGGTGAAGATGATGGCCATGGCCAAGGAAAGTCAAACGCCAAAGTACATCGTGTGCAATGCCGATGAGGGGGAACCAGGAAACTTCAAGGACCGCTACCTCATGGAAAACGACCCCCACCATATCTTGGAAGGCATGCTTATTGCGGCTTACGCGACCATGGCTAGCAAAGGGTATATTTACATACGAGGCGAGTACTTCAAATCACTTAAGATGATGCGACAAGCCATCAGTGAAGCAGAGAAAAAAGGTTTTGCAGGGAAAAGCATCTTTGGAAAGGATTTCGATTTTACATTTGAGATTCGCTCGGGCGCAGGGTCCTATGTGTGTGGAGAGGAATTTTCGCTTTTGGAGTCGATTGAGGGGAAACCTGGTCATACTCGGGTCAAACCACCATTCCCGACTGAACAAGGCCTCTTCGGGAATCCGACCCTGATCAACAATGTCGAAACATTTTCCACCTTGCCGGTCATCATGGAGATTGGTGGCAAGGCATACGCCAAGCTCGGAACAAAGAGTTCAACCGGAACGAAACTCATCAGCCTCTCAGGAAATGTCAAAAACAAAGGGGTATATGAAGTCCCCTACGGCCTTCCGATACGCACAGTCATAGAAGCATTCGGGGGCGGTGTGCCTGAAGGCAGGAAAATCAAGATGGTTCAACTGGGTGGCGCATGTGGCCCAATAATCCCTGAATACATGCTTGATATGATTATTGACTTTGAACGCTTTGAAGAGTTTGAATCCAAGGTAGGTGCAGGCGCAATCATCGTGATTGATGATCGTTTTGACATCTTTGAAATACTAAAACACACAGCGGAATTCTTCAGTCATGAATCGTGTGGAAAATGCACACCTTGTCGTGAAGGCAACACCCATCTTAAAAACATCATCGACAAGTTCCACCGCTATGAGGCAAAAGAAGAGGATATGAATCTTTTAGAGAATCTTGCGAGGGTCATGCACCAGACTTCACTTTGTGGCCTTGGTCAGACAGCACCAACGGCTGTTATTTCCACCTTGCACTATTTTCGCTCGGCCTATATTGAACGTATAGAGAGAAGTTTTTTAGAGGAGGGACATGATGCCAAATATCAAAGTCAACAATCTCGCGCTTAAAGTGCCAGAAGGCATTACCATTTTAGAGGCTGCCAAGAATAACAACATAAAGATTCCGACTCTGTGTCATTACCCAGATCTGGACATCAAATCAGACTGCAGGGTCTGCGGGGTCGAGATTTCTGGTCAGAAAGGCCTTGCGACAGCCTGTTCGACACCTGTTCGTGAAGGCATGGAAATCAAAATCAATTCTCCGCGTGCACAAAACGCCCGCAAGGCAATCATCGAGATGATTCTCGCCAACCATGACGCCAACTGCACCGCCTGCGTGCGCAACATGAACTGCGAACTTCAGCACCTCGCCAATGCACTTGGCATTGATGAAAACCGTTTTGAGCCCGTACTTGAAAGAGTGCCCATCGATGATTCAAACCCATCGTTGGTACGCGATCAGAACCGTTGCATCAAGTGCGGTCGTTGCGTTGATGTTTGTAAGAACGTTCAAGGTATTTCGGTTTTGGATATGATGGGGCGAAGTGCAAAAAGCAGCGTGACACCTGCTTATGGCAAAATGCTTTCGGATGTTTTCTGTACCTATTGCGGTCAGTGCGCCTCTGTTTGTCCTGTTGGAGCCATCAAGGAGAAAGATCATACCGAACGTGTATGGAATGCAATCGACGACAGTGAGAAACATGTGGTTGTCCAAGTAGCGCCCGCAATAAGAGTTTCACTTGGCGAGGACCTTGGGCTTCCCCTTGGTAACATTGTAACAGGCAGGATTGTCACAGCACTCAAGCTGCTTGGCTTTTCCAAAGTGTTTGATACAAACTTCACAGCTGACCTCACCATTATCGAGGAAGGAAATGAACTGATTCATCGCATGCAAAATGGCGGTAAATTACCGCTTTTCACATCCTGTTGTCCTGCTTGGGTGAAATTTTGTGAAACCGAGTTTCCAGAACTCCTTGACAACGTCTCTTCCTGCAAATCCCCCCAACAGATGTTCGGTGCACTTGCCAAATCGTATTATGCCAAGAGAGAAGGCCTTGATACAAAGGACATCTTTGTCGTCTCCATTATGCCTTGCACCGCTAAGAAGTACGAGTCTGAACGTCCCGAGTTTTCAGTTAATGAGAAGGACCCTGATGTGGATGCCGTCCTCACAACCCGCGAACTTGCGAAAATGGTCAAGCAGATGGGAATCGATTTTAACAATCTCAAAGAGAGTCCTTTTGACAAGCCCGACGAGATGACAAGCGGCGCCGCAGCCATTTTTGGTGCTACGGGCGGTGTTATGGAGGCCGCGCTTAGAAGTGTCAAGGAGATTCTTGAGAACAAACCACTTGAACGACTTGATTTCAAGGAGGTTCGAGGCATGGAAGGCATCCGTGAAGCAGAAGTAGAGATTAGCGGAACCAAGCACAAGATTGCAGTCGCCCATACCCTTTCAAACGCCCGTGAAGTCGCCAAACGTGTCATAGACGGCTCCATGGACTACTCCTTCATAGAAGTTATGGCTTGTCCAGGTGGGTGCATCGGTGGCGGTGGGCAACCTTATGGAACCATGACAAACGAGCGGATGGAGCGCATCCAGTCCATCTATCAGGTGGATCGCCTCAAATCAATCCGTAAATCCCATGACAACCCGGCTGTCATGAATCTTTACTCCAGTTATCTTGGTGAACCGTATAATGAGATGGCCCATACCTTGCTTCACACGCACTATACTCACCGCAGAAAATGACTTCTCTAGCTGAAAAGTGCCGTCATTTGACGGTACTTTTCATATCAGCATGGCACAATAAGTGACTCGTGGAACCTTGCATTTAGAGTTATTCGTTTAAGGTTAAAAGGGCTTTATTCAATTCAAATGATGCTCATTTGCATTTTAAAGACTGTAGCATGCAAAGAAAATGAATGAACCCTATTGCCTCCAGATTATAAAGTCTTACAAATAATAGAAAAATTTATAAATTTGTGGTATATTATTATAAAATGCATTGTTCATTCAAGCGATATATAAGAGTTGGAACTCTTTATTATCAAAGAGATACAAAGTGCTTTGATAATACCCGGCAATCATTAGAAAGTAGGTGAAAACAATGGTTAGATACATACTGACACGGATTCTGTTTCTTTTTTTTACACTGTTCATTGTTTTTACCATACTGTTCATTGTTGCAAGGTTTGCGCAACTCGAAAGAATGGAAGTGCTGACGTTCAGGGACATTCCCTTTATGGACAAACTAAAAATCACCTATCAGGATTATGTTTCATATGTGAAAAATATTTTAACCGATTGGGACTGGGGCACCGATCGCAAGGGCCGAGATGCCTGGAATGAACTAGTGAAACGCAGTGACCTCACACTCAGACTCAATGCGGTAGCGTTTATTTTCTATACGGGTTTCGGTCTGATACTTGGCATTTTTGGGGCTTTATACAAGGGGACATTATTCGACAGAGCCCTCAATCTCTTGTTTTTGTTTTTCAGCTCCATTCCAGCGTATGTGATGATCATGCTGCTTATTCTTGTGTTCGGCTATTACCTTGAATGGTTCCCACCTTATGAGCCTCCCGCCTCAAAAGGTCTTTTCACTGGTCTAAAAGGCTTGATTATTCCCGTATTGGCTGTTTCCACTTATCCTCTGGTACAAGTCGCACAACTCATTCGCAGTGAAATGCTTGATGCGTTCAATTCTGATTATCTTTTGCTTCTCAAAACCAAAGGGCTCAATCAGCGACAGATTGTATTTCATCATTTGATCAAGCATAGTGTGGTCCCCGTCATGACTTCGATTGTGCCTATCATGCTGTATGTGCTAGGCAGTTCGTTCATTGTCGAGATGGTTTATAGCATAAAAGGCATTGCGGATTGGCTTTTCGCTTCACTCTTTCTGAGTTCAGCGGAAGTCTATTATCCCTCCGTTTCACTGCCACCTATGGTGTTGATTGGAACGTTTTTGACAGGCCTCGTGCTCTTTGTCGGACTGCTTGTGGATATTGCCTACGGTTTGCTTGATCCCCGCATCACAGTAGGGGCGAAAAAATCCCAACTCGATTGATTTTTACAACTTTGCAGGGAACTTATCACAAAATACAAGTCCCTTTCCTTAAAGCATAAAAAAACAGTTAAAGTTAATTTGAATAATCGGATATAGTACGCACCTTGTAGTAACTGTGACCGATTAATTGAGGGTGGTTCGATGATGGAGAGAGTCAATGCGGTGTATGCATGTATTTTAAATGAGGAAAAACAGGTTTTGATGGTCCATAATCTTGATGCGGACCAATGGTCCTTGCCTGGTGGCAAAGTAGAAGATGGGGAGTATCTGGAAGACGCACTCATCCGTGAAACCCATGAAGAAACAGGGTATCATATTTCAGTGCATCAACTCATCGCTCTTAATGAATGCAAACTGCTCAAATATAAAAAACATGCGATTTTCTTCACTTACAGATGCACCATTATGGGCGGTTCAGAACAGATTACCCTGCCCTATGAAATATCGAAAATAGAATGGGTGACTCCTGCTGAAGCTGACAAAAGACTGCCTTATTACAAAAAATCGTTGTTGGATATGCTAAAAGATTCCGTAGACTATACCAATCAAGGTGAACAGTGAATAAGTGAATTGGCACCATACTTCTGACTTCAAATAAAAAAAGACATTCAAGAATACTTGCAAGGAAAGGGGGAAACTATGGAAAATCATTTAAAGGGAAAAAACTGGGTTTTGGCATCATTGGTTTTGATTGTGTTTTCAGGTGTTTGGACACTGGTTTCAACAACGGCTGTGAACGTTTTGGTATTCACAGCCGTTTACTCAGTTCTGTGTATTGTTTTGATAGTGCTTTGTTATGACGGATTCAAGCGCAAGGACAGAAGATGGGCCATAGCCGCTATGGCAATCGGCCTGTTCATTGTAGGGATAGGCATTTTTGGTACGGCACTTGACTTGGTAAACGAAGTTTCTTTGGCAAGTGGCTTGGTTTTGTTTGTCGGAGGAATCATCGGAGCCAACAATTGACAATTGGATATATACCTGAACATTTGAACAATCACCACAAAAGCCAGGGCTTAGCGCCCTGGACACTATTATTGATTTTATTGATGCAATACGATGTTCTTTGACACCAGGGGCTGTAAAGAAATGAAATCACTTAAGATTCCATTTCATTACAGCCCCTTACTTTTTATACATAGCTAAAAACACCAAAAAGAAACAATCTTATTTGATTTTCAAAGCATCCACAGCCTTAATTTTTATGTTTTTGTGTATAATATTTATACAAAATACAATTAAGGAGTGTACTTATTATGAAAAGATTCATTACGATATTTGCAGCATTGACACTTGTCATTACTCTCACTGCCTGCGGCGGAGAAGACAGTGACAATGCAGAGGATTTACCAGAAGAAGAGCTTCAGGAATTCACATTGAGTGAACTCTCGGAATTTGACGGTGAGGATGGCGCAGATGCCTATATCGCTGTAGACGGGGATGTATACGACGTTACCGACTCTTCTCAATGGATCGAAGGTATGCATCAAGGACAGGTTGAAGCAGGGCAAGACTTGACTGAAGCCCTCGATAACAACACCGCACATGGTCGAGAGATGCTTGAGAATGTGCCTAAAATCGGTGTGCTCGTAGAAGAGGAAGAAGAGACAAGTTCACTGGATGACTTCACACTTGAGGAACTCTCTCAGTATGACGGGAAAGATGGAGAGCGTGCCTACATCGCCGTAGATGGCGATGTTTACGATGTCACGGAGTCCGTTCACTGGACTGAGGGGTTGCACCAGGGCCGCGTAGAAGCGGGTCAGGATCTCACGGAAGCCCTGAATGCGAATACCGCACATGGGCGGGAAATGCTGGATAGCACGAACGTGGAACTGGTCGGCACGTTGATTGGTGAAGAAACAACGGCCAACTGATTAATTACGACTTTGATTACAGGAGGAATTTCATGCGATACATCAAAGAGTCCTACAAAGGACTGGGTTTCATTCTTCTATTATTTGTTGTGAATGCGGTGCTCTGGCTTAGTGCCACACCGCTTATCCCACAGACCATTGAGAGTACGTCCGCACAGATTGTCGGCTCTGTGACGTTGCTTTCTTTTACTCTCGTCTTCTTTCTTTCCACAAAGAACCGGTTTGTGGACTGGCTGTTCGGAGGGCTTGAAAACGTCTATGCCACGCACAGGTGGCTTGCAATTGTTGCTTTACTTATGATTTTTATTCATGCACAGTTGTCTTCATTTATAATTGTTTATTATCGAGAACTCCCTATAAATCCAGCCGTGGGTGATCTTGCAAGAAATCTCTTTATTGGCCTTATTGTGCTGGCTCTGCTTGCAAAATACATGAAGTATGAACACTGGCGGATGATCCACAGACTCATGCTTGTGCCTTACCTCATTGCGCTTTATCACGCACTTTTCATAAGCAGCTACGATCTTGTGTCGTTTACCCCACTTGGCCTTTGGACCATGGGAATCGGCCTTGTTGGAACGGGCTCGAGCCTTTACATGATTCTTCTTTACAGAAAGACGGCTTTCAAGTTCGAAGGGACGGTTAAAAACATTGTAACACCGGCCTCTGGTGTTACCGAGATAGAACTTGAAACCAAAAAACCTTATGATTTCAAAGATGGACAATTCACCTTCATAAGAATAGACAAGCCGCCTTTCAATGGCGTTCCCCATCCTTTTTCCATCTCAGGATCCAAAGAGGGCCATCTATATTTTTCAATCAAGGCTCTGGGGGATTACACGAAAGCCCTTGGTGAGCATCTTGAAACGGGCGATGTGATCAAACTCACAAGGCCTTATGGACACATGACATTTGAAACGTATGCTTCACCCCAGGTGTGGATAGCAGGAGGCATAGGTATTACACCATTTCTTTCACACTTAAGATCGCGCCAACCACTTAACGAGCACGTCACACTCTATTACTCGGTACGCACAATTGAAGAGGCGGTTCATCTTGAATATCTAAGAAAGCTTGATCAGACCCTTGAGAATTTCACGCTTGTATTTTCTGAAAGCGACAAGGACGGTTTTCTTGACGTGGAAAGCATGAATCTTGAAGGCAGTCCCCACGTATTCATGTGTGGGCCCATTCCGATGGCCAAAGCCCTCAAACGTCAGTTCAGACACACGGATGCCCACCAAGCACTCACAGTCGAAGCTTTCAGTTTCACCGGGACTCTGGCAGAAGACGTGATGAATCACTCAAGAAAACTCTACAGAAAGATTCGCATGCGGTTTTCAACTGAATGATGCCTTTTCCCATGATGAACCATGTTTGTAAAGCGTCTCTCAGATTTCTCTGAGAGACGTTTTTTAATGATTGACAGGGTCTTAAACGATGAAGGGAAATGACTTTGACTGTTCATCAATATGGCTATTGTTAGAAAAACGTAGCGCTTAGTGGTAAGATTGAATTGAGAGGCATTGGCAAAAAAACATGCTTGAAGGGAGACATGCCATGCGTTATACAAGCATTGTGCTAGTGATGCTCGCAGCCCTTTTTTGGGGCATAAGCGGCGCCATTGCGGAAATACTCATGGACAAGGGTTGGAATCCACTTGTCATTTCCTTTTACAGAGGTTTTGTGGGATTTCTTTTCTTTTTCATATGGTCGCTTGTGAAATGGAGAGGTGACTGGATCCCTTCTGTTGGCTTTTCCTTGTGGGCGGTTCTTGCGGGAATCGGTGTCGTAGGCAATTTCACATTCTATTTTCTAAGCATTGAAGCCGCGAGCATCAGTGTGGCGGTGACGCTCATGTATACGGCACCTGTTTTTGTGCTCCTTACAGCGCTGGTGCTTGGATTTGAACGCTCAACCATGTCGAAGTGGCTGAGTGTTGTATTCGTTCTATTTGGCATCGTGCTTCTGACAGGCGCCTACGAGATTGATACTGTGAGTGCGACGATTTTCGGCACTGTGTTCGGCCTTGCCTCAGGCTTATCCTATACCCTCTTTATTTTCGGATTCAAAAACGCTTCACTCATTGGAAATCCGAGATCGACGCTTACCCTTGCGTTTTTGTCATTTTCAATCGTGCTTTTCATTCTGATGGATATGGAAGAAGCGCTTAATGTTCTCACTTCTGAGGACATAGGATGGTTCGTTCTTCTAGGGCTTCTTGGTGCGGGCATATCATTTTTCATCTACATCATAGGCCTGCGCAGGACCCCACCTACTACGGCATCCGTAGTCGCCATGATCGAACCGGTCACGGCGTCTTTGATTGGCATTCTTTTTCTTGGCAATCAGCTTTCCCTCATTCAGTTTGTAGGGATGGTCATCATCCTCGTGACAATCACTTCACTAAGTTTGAAACAAAAAGCTTAAATAATGTAGAAAAAAACTTGTGTCTATACCTTATTATGGTATAATTATGGTATGTTAAGGAGGGGTAATCATGCCACGTATTATACCTATCAATGAACTAAAAAACACAGCAAAAATCTCGAAAACCATTGAAGAGAGCAATGAACCGGTCTACGTTACAAAAAACGGTTACGGGTCCATGGTCATTATGAGTTTAGATGTTTATGAACGAGAAATCGCCAAAAATCAAGTCATTCATCTAATCAATGAATCACTGAAAGACAAAAATAGTAATGATGGTAAAATCGAAGGATCGAAATTCATAAACGAGATGAAAGAAAAATATGGGAAATAAAGAGAATATCATAGAAAACAATGCATGAATCATAAAAAGGCAAATAAAACAAAAAATGAACCCTTGCAGTGTGAGAATTTGGTCATTCTCACTGACAAGGGTTTATTTTATATTAACAGTAGTAAGTACAAAAATAGTAATCAATCAGTTTATGGGAACATACCCCGACGCTTCAACAAGCTTTTGTCCCTCACTTGAAAGCATCCAGTCGATGAAGGGGTCAATGTTCGTGTTGTCGCTGCCTGCTGTAATCGCGTAAAAGGAATCCGCGACAGGATAGGTTCCATCAAGGATGGAGTCCTTTGAAGGCGCAACGCCCTCGGGGAAAGGTGTTTGATGGCTTCGTTGTTGACGAGTTCCATCGAATAGTAGCGAAATGAAAAGCCCAGGGCATTCTTATGGTTTTGTAGTTGGCCGTACTTGCTACGAAACCACTTGCATCAACGGACTTGAATTAGAGTTAGTATGAATTTTGCTTTTGGCTAAAAAATGTTGAAATGATAAAAATCAAAACCATCACAGAACCGACGATTGAGAAAAGCAATGGCATGCTGTAATCAGCAATCAATCCTATGATTGGAGCGAACAAGGCCACCAGCAAGCTGGTTGTTTGGGCTTCAACACTAAGCATGCTTGCACGTTTTTCAGATTCCACTGTATCACCCAAACGCTCTACCATAAGAGGTCTTCTGATGTTCAAGAAAATATAGAGGAACAAGAACACTAGGAATACTACCAGGATTGACCCTGTAAAAGCACTTAACAATATAAGCAGTACGCCACTGAATAACCACATGAACTGCACAATCTTTTTCGGTGACCCTATGCGCTCAATTTTATGGGCTTGCTTGGAGGCGTAGGCGCTGGCAAGGTAAATGACTGCATAAATAACCCCGATATAGATTTTGGAATGTTCGTCCTCACTCAGTGTGTCAAACACCATAAAACCAAGAGCCATACTAACAATCAATGGCTGAATGTAGTCCTTGATGCTTTTGAATCCCGCTTGATAGGAGGAAGCATTAAGCAATAACCCCGTTATTTTCCAGTGACTGAATGCGTACTTGATGCTTTCAATATTGTGCGTGATGAATTCTTTGAAATTGAAGTTTGTATCATGACGCTCATTCAAAGAATCAGGATAAGACATTATTAATAACAAGTCCAGTGTATAGGGGATAATTGCAATTAGAAACAGATACCTTATTTCCGGTAAATACAATACGAACACAATCGAAATGAGACTCATAATCGTTGAGCCAATCAACGAATAACTTCTCGTGGTTCCATAAACTTTGCTTTTGGAGTCCTTGATTTCCTCTTGATCCAGATAAGCCATGATAATCGACTTGTGAGTTCCGCTTCTAAACGCTTCTCCTAATGCATAGAAAAACATAGCGAGTGCAAAGATGAAAAAAGTGGATCCCAGGAAGAATATCACAAACGAGATGATATAGAAGATGAAACAGGCATAAAGTTCAGTTTTTTTTCCGTACCGATCGGCGATGACGCCAGAAGGGATTTCAAAGACATAAACTATGACTTCACGTATTGAGTATAACAGTCCGACATGAAAAAGTGATAAGCCAGAGATCAGGAAGAAAATAATCATGTAGGGTTCAAAGAACCTCAAGTTTTTTAACAGTCCATAGAACCCAAACTTGATAATTTGTTTTTTGTGTTTTTTCTCATTCATTTGAAGCTCCTTTTGATGTTTGTCCAAGATGAAAACAATACCTGTTGATAGATTGGTGAGTAAGAATCTTTAAAGTGCTCATGCGAATTCGTTTGAGTCAGTGTCCAATCAGTTTATGGGGACATACCCCGACGCTTCAACAAGCTTTTGTCCCTCACTTGAAAGCATCCAGTCGATGAAGGGGTCAATGTTTGCGTTGTCGCTGCCTGCGGTGATTGCGTAAAAGGAATCCGCGACAGGATACGTTCCATCAAGAATGGAGTCCTTTGAAGGCGCAACGCCCTCTAAAGAAAGGTGTTTGATGGCTTCGTTGTTGACGAGTTCCATCGAATAGTAGCGAAACGAAAAGCCCAAGGCGTTCTTGTGATTTTTGTAGTTGGCCGTATTTGATATGATGCCACCCATGCCACCGACAACGAGTTCACTTGGCGGTTCACTGAGCTTTGCATCCCCCATCATGTTTTGAAGGGCGGTTTGTGAACCGCTCCCTTCAGGTCTTTGAAAGGCCTTGATGGCTTCATCATTTCCGCCAACGTCTTTCCAGTTTGTGATTTCACCACTGTATATGGCTCTAATCTCTTCGATTGACAGATCATCAACGGGGTTTTCATGATTGACGAAAAACACAAACGCTTCTTTTCCAATCGGCGTCATGGTGAGCTCTACGCCACTACGTTCTGCATAGTTTTCCTGAGTTTCTGATGGACCGGCTGCGAAAATCATGTCCACTTCACCGTCGATGAGGCTTCTGTAAGCTTCACCTGTCTGCGTAGATGAAACGAGACTGTCATTCGCACCATAGGGATGGTAGGTGCCTTCTTCATACACGGCTTCGGTGAAGGCCGAATAAACCGGGTAAAGCGCCGTTGCGCCATCAAGAATGAGCGGATCGCTGTTCATCGAATAACTCGCGTCCTCATCAAGTCTAGCAAGGGCTTCACTACCTGTGAAGGGTTCAAAGTCATAAAGGTTGATGCCGCGTTCTTCAATGCTTATGGCATTCAGGTGATCTTCATACGCGTAAATCCCTACGCCACTCACTATGGTGAGTGTTAGCAGTCCCCCGCTGATCGCGAGAATAATCTTTCTTTTCCAATTCAAGAAGAAAAGACTGAAGACTGTAAACAGGATAAGGACAGGTAAAATCCAGGAAACATTTTGAAAAAAGATGTTCAAATAGGGATAGCGTATCGTCATGGTACTCATGAAGAAACTTATGAACGCCACGGGAATCAGTATAATGAATAATGCGACAAACACGATGATTTTAGTAAGCTTTGTATAATTGGTCATAGCAACACATCCTCTCAGTAAAAAGCATACCATACCCGTACTATTTATAAATGTCTTTTCTGATAATAATCTAAAATTTAAAGCCTAAAAAGATATTCAGTTCAACTTAATCTTATTTTGACCCGCTAAAAACCCTTTTGATGGTATAATGGTGAAGACCCAAAACAGAGGCTCTTATCCGGAGGACACCATGGCATTCTTTAGAAAATTCAGAACTTTCATGCAGCTTCAAAAACAAGGCTGTACTCTGCATTTTGAACACAAAAGGGCAGAAAAAACCTATGCTTTTGAGATTCCACC
>JBNJEC010000017.1:0-22073 GCA_051745505.1 Bacillota bacterium | reverse complement strand
CGTAGCTGCCAGAGCCATGCCTGATATGTTTGTGATTTCATTTATTTCTATCATCGCCCCTCCAAGACCGATGACGAGAATGACGGAGATAATGATGAGGTTGCGCGAATCGCTCAAATCCGTTTCGCCTCTGAATAGAATCTTGATGCCGTTGACCGCAATCACCCCGTAAAGGATGATGGTTATGCCTCCGATGATGCCTGAAGGGATGCTCAGTATGAAGGCCTGAACGTGTCCTGAGAAGCCAAGAAGAATGGCAATGAATGCAGCGCCCATGATGACGGCGACACTCGCAACCTTGTTCATGGCGATAATTCCGGTGTTTTCGCCATACGACGTATTGGCAGGCCCGCCTATCATAGCGCTTACGAACGTGGCGACCCCATCTCCCATGATGGTTCTTTTAAGCCCTGGATCTTTTACAAAGTCCTTGTTTGTGACTTCTCCAAGTACTTTATGGTCTCCTATGTGTTCTGCGATGGTCACAAATGCAAGCGGCAGGAACATTGGAATCATGGATATGTCGATTGCATAGCTTCCTATAAACGTGAAAGCTGGTACTTTGAATACCTGGACGCCTTCAAACGCTTCCCCGAGATTCACAGACCCTATCACTACCGCGAAGGTGTAGCCGATGATGATGGCGAGCATGAAGGGAATGATTTTGATGAAGCCCTTGCCTTTGAGCGCAATAAGCGCCGCGGCCACGAATGTGACGAGCCCGACCATAAGTCCTCCGTCCGTTGATTCGCTCATGCCGAGTGAATCGATGGCGACACTCGCAAGATTGAGCCCGATGACCATGATGACCGGTCCGATGACGACAGGGGGCAACAAGTGGTTGAGCCATTTGCTGCCGGTGAATTTGAGTACGGTCGACACTACCATGTAGACAAGCCCTACACCCATAAGGGCCGTGAAGACACTGCCTTCGCCGCCTTCTTCAAGGGCGAACGCAATTGCTGCAATATAGGCGAAGGAAGACCCAAGATAAATCGGCACCTTTCTTTTGGTAATGAAGATATAAAGCAAAGTCCCTACCCCGCTTGCGACAAGCGCCACGCCTGTGTCAAGTCCCGTAAGCAAGGGTACCAGTATCGTTGCTGAGAACATGCCGAATACGTGTTGCAAACTGAGTAAAAGCCATTGCCAGTAAGTTTGTGGCCTTTCGTGTACGTCTAAAACCAATGTGTTTTCTTTGTTCAAAATAATCTCTCCTTTAGTATTTTAAAAAAATACCCCGGGTCCAAAGGACCGGGGGTATTCATTTATGCGTAGAAACCGTTGAAGATGAAATAAACAATGAAGAATGCCATGAGGAAGAGCATGACAGGTGAAACTTCTTTTCTTCTTCCGCTTGCGAACATGACAATCGGATAGAACACGAATCCTACTGCGATGCCTTCGGCAATCGAATAGGTGAACATCATGAATGAAATGGTTAAAAATGCACTGATGAGAAGTGGTTTGTCGTCAAAATCAAGGTATTTGAGTTGAGCGACCATGAGCGCACCGACCATGACAAGCGCCATCGACGTGACCGGTGCATAATCAATGCCGGTTTCAGGATCAAAGACCGCTGTGAAGATACCGATAAGCGGATAGATCAATAGTGAAAGCAAAAACAGTGCGCCTACTGTAAGGGTGGTGATACCCGTACGCCCGCCTTGTTCAATCCCTGTGGTGCTTTCAATATAGGAAGTGACCGTTGAAGTCCCTAGCAAAGACCCGGCTACAGTCCCGGCTGAGTCAGCGATCAGGGCCTTGTTTCCCCCTTCAAGTTCACCTTCGTCATTCATGAGACCCGCTTCATTTCCAACTGCAATCAGGGTCCCTGCCGTATCAAAGAAATCGACGAAGAGGAACGTGAAGATGATGAAGACCGCTTCTGGGGTACTGAATAGTTCTGAAAACCCACTGAAAGCAGCGAGGAAGGTTTCACCTGCACCATCCCATATGCCTTGCTGATTCTCTGCGAGTGCAGGCATGTGGTCAATGCCAATCGCGTTCAGGATTACTCCGATGACTGCGGTAACCGCAATGGCGATAATCAAGGAGAATTTGTTGCCTCTGGCATAAAGCACGACAACCAGAATAAGACCAAATACCCCAAGCAATACCGCAGGATGACCAAGGTCACCGAGTCTTACATAGGTGGCAGGATCGGATACGATGACGCCCATGTTGGTAAGCCCCAAGAAGGTGATGAAGAACCCTATCCCAGCCCCAACAGCATATTTGAGTCCTCTTGGAATTGAATCGATAATGAGTTTTCTAAGACCACTCACCGAAAGCAATAAAAAAAGCACCCCGCTCAGGAACACCGCAGCGAGTGCTGCTTGCCAACTGAGTCCGTAGATGCCTACGACCGTATAAGCGAAAAATGCGTTGATACCCATGCCTGGTGCGAGTGCGACAGGATAGTTTGCGAACCATCCCATGATAATTGCGGCGATGACTGATGCCATGATGGTTGCGAAAAAGACGCCGGCAACCGGCATGCCCGTGGTGCCAAGAATCGTGGAGTTGACTGGCAGAATGTAGGCCATGGCAAGGAAGGTGGTGAGCCCTGCAAGCAATTCTGTTTTCATGGTGGAGCCGCGTTCTCTTACTTTGAAGTACGTGATGATTTTTTCCATTAAAAAAGCCTCCCGTATTTTTTTGAGTCAGTAAAGCACTCATCAAAAATAGGGATGGCATCTCTTTTGTCCATACGAAGATATATATGAATAACGTAGTTTCGGCATTTGGGGTGCCAAAGTAGAGACAATCAGACCCTATTTCTGATCATATACGTTACTAACCATATACAGTATACTGAAAATTCAAATTTATTCAAGAGAGAGAAAACACTTTCACTTTATTTTTTTCGTTTCAAATCCATTAAGTGTAGTTAAGGCTTTTGTTTAGCGCTTCATGGCTTTGATACTGAACGTCAGTGGAATCATGTCTTCAAGTTTCGGGTGATAATAAAGCCCTTCCTCGTCTTCCTTGGTTCCTCCCATGCCTTTGGCGCAGCGGTCATGTTCGCATAAATAATCAATGAACAGTCCCGCATTGGACATAGCATTGACGAGATCACTCATCTTGTACATCCAAAAATGATTCTTCGCCTTTTTGAGTTCTGCGGCGTAGCCACCAATGGTATCATCAACTTCCGCTTCTTTTTCAAAATACGGATAATATAGTTTTCCTTGGTCTTTTCCGAGTTTTTCCTCGCTGAATGTCAGATAGAAAGGATGCGCGTCGTGCGCATAGAAATACCCGTCATCCTTTAGAAAATGCGCGATGGTCATCCCCCAGACCTTCAAATCAGGCAACCAGCCAATGGCACCATCTGAGGTAAAGACTATGTCATACTTTCCTTTGTGGGTTTCCATGAGTGTCATGATGTCGGATTCAATAAAGCGGACGGTTTCAACACCTAGGTCTCTTGCAAGTTTATTTGCGTAGTGAATGTTGTCAGGAACGAGGTCCACGCCTGTGACGTGTGCACCCATCTTCGCGAGAACGATGGAATCGGCGCCCGTATTGCACTGAAGGTGCAAAACAGTCTTTCCTTTGATATCTCCGAGTTCACGCTTGATGATTGGGTTGAATACGTAGGTATCCTTTTCAAACTGTTTTTTGAAGTGTTTGTAGTGATCAAGGGACAAAGTGCCCCATGCCAACTTGTTCTCTTCGATTTCCTTCATAGAGTCCTCCGTTTATTTGCAATGGCATACAATTAAGATTATACCGCATGTCATGCAATAAAAAAAGCCATTCCCAAAGGAATGGCGATCATTTATAAATGGTGCGAATGGGGAGACTTGAACTCCCACGGACTAATGTCCACATGGCCCTCAACCATGCGCGTCTACCAATTCCGCCACACTCGCAGTAATGGTGGAGACTGGCGGATTCGAACCACCGACCCCTTGCACGTCAAGCAAGTGCTCTCCCACTGAGCTAAGCCTCCCAGCCACGAAGTAGATTATACCACCATTGAGCGAATTTAGTCAAGGGTTGTGAGGACAAAATTGCGTTTTTTTCTTCCTTGAACAAATTGGCCGCCAACTTATTGCAATGCGTCGTTGGAAGGCACTTTCGATTTGATGGTTGTGACTGTATCTCTATAGAGTTTTACAAATACGACGAAGACGACCAGAAACTCAAGACGACCTAAGAACATGCCAAGGGTCATCGACCAGTAGGCTACGCCTGAGAGGGCTGCGTTCGTCACGCCGATTGAAAGTCCGACGGTCCCTAGCGCTGAAGCGTATTCGAAGAAACTCTCCGTTACGCTGAAACCCTGGGTCGCTAGAATAATCGTTCCGATGATGAGTATTGCGATATAAACCGTGACATAGTTATAGATATGCACCATGTCCTGACGGTGGATGTTCTTTTCACCTGAAGGTGTCGTCACCACGTTGTCGGTGACCTGTCTTTCCGCCTGGAATGAACGGACAATCGTGTGTTTGAAGGTTTTGACCATGAGATGCACACGGGTGACCTTGAGTCCACCGGTAGTGGACCCCGACTGCCCGCCGATAGTCATGAGCATGATTGAAAGTAAAATGAACGCCGCAGGAAGGACAGTGTATGAGTCCACTATTGAGTACCCGGTCCCCGTAAGTGCGGTGACAGTCTCAAAAAGCCCCACTCTGAACGATGTGCCAAAGGCGTAAGCGCCACCCTGGGTAAGGAGGAATACGCCAGCGGATATGACAATAAGCATCAGGGCCAAATAAAACCGATGCTCGTTAATGCTGAAAAGCACCTTGTATTTTTTCCTTAGCAGCAATATGTAGGTTGCGAAGTTGAGGCTTCCTAGCACCATGAGGGCAATGGTCACGCCTTCAATCGGTATGGAATCATAGTGGCCGATGGAATCAGGTTGGACTGAGAAACCACCCGTGGCAAGAGCGCTCATAGAATGGTTGATCGCATCAAACGCAGGCATCCCTGCCAGGATGTAGGCAAGGGCTCCTGCGAGCATGATGCCGACATAAAAACTGAAAAGCGTCTGTGCGGTCTTTTTGATGTTTGGAAGCACCTGGTCGTGGCCTTCAGTCTCATAAAGCGTACTCATGGTGCCTACCCCGACAATCGAGGTGATCATGAGTGCGACAATTCCAAAGCCGCCGAAGAATTGCATGATACTTCTGAAAATGAGAAGACTGTTTGGGGTGTTCAAGACATCCACGACACTGAGTCCGGTCGTAGTCCATCCACTCACGGTTTCAAAGGTTGCCTGGGTAAAGTTGAAATCAAGAATCATGATGAATGGGAGCGTACTCGCAAATACCATGATAATCCATGTAAAGACGACACTGACGGCCCCTTGCAGGTATGAAAGGCGGCTTGCGTCCGTGTCGTGAAAGATTCTATAGATGGGGAGGGAAAAGGCTTCAAGGACCAAAAACGGAACGAGGAATCCTAGCGTTGTGGAAAAGCTCTCTCCATAGAGCACAGAGACCACAGCGGGGATTAAAAAGACAAATGCGACAACACTGCCAATGAGGCCTGTGACCGCAAATATCTCGCGGTATTCCTGTCTCAATGTTCTCATGCGCCGCTAATGGCCTTGATGACTTTGTTTTTGGTTTTCTTGAGGGTGGTGATGATGATACGGTCCTTGTGTTCCAAAATGGTCTTGGGTTTGGCGATTGTAGCTTTTCCGTCCCTCAAAATAGCCGTGATGACGGCGTCGGACGGCAATTTGATTGATTCGACCGCCCTTGTGATGACGGGCGATTTCTCCGTTACTTCGATATCGAGAATCAGAAGGTTTTCATCTTCAAGCGGCATGAACATCTTGAGCGACTGTACGAATGCGTGTTGTTCGATGATGCCCGCGATGACTTTTGCGCTGTTGATGGTCTCGGTTACTCCAAGCTCTTTAAACACGTTTACGTTATGCGGCGTGTTGACAATGGATACCACACGATCAAGTGTAAAGACGTTTTTGAGTAAAAGCCCGATAACTAGGTTTTCAGTATCCTGGTTGCAAAGCGTGATACCGAGATCGAAATTGTATACACCCGCGTCTTCCAAGGTGTCAGGGACGGTGGCGTCTCCGTGTATGATTGCGACGTTTTTGAATTCTCTTGAAAGCACCTTGCAAAAATCCTTGTCCTTGTTGACGACAACAACCTTGTGCTTGGTGGTGTTGAGTGATTGAAGGAGATAGCGGGTCTTCTTGCGTCCGCCACTAATCAGTATTTTCATCGGTGGATGCCTCCTTCTGTTCCTCGAGTGAATTGAGGAATGCGTTCACTGAGAGTTCAGGTGGACAGATTGATTTGATATTCATGTTCTTGAGCGCCTGTTGCTTGTCCTGCTCATAGAGTCTGCAAAAGACTCTTGGGACATTGTGAATTTCTCTTGCAATGGCGCTGATAAAAAGATTGACGTTGTCGTCATTGGTCGCGGCAACGACAATGTGACTGTTTGATATGTCCGCTTCTTTCAATGTGTTGATGTTCGTCCCATCACCAAGAAGCGTGTTGCCCCCGTATGCGGGTGAAAGCTTTTGAAAAGACACTTCGTCCATATCGACGATGGTGACGTTTTTGTTCTGCTGACTCATGATATAGGCGAGTGCGGCGCCCATGCGCCCACAGCCGACAATCAGCACGTTTTTGTATTTATTTCCGATCCCGTTTGGCATCATAAACACTCCTTTACCCTGTAATTAGCATGGTTGTGAATGACTTGGGTATTTTACACCAAAGATAGGCTTTGTGCAACCCTTGAAATTCTTTTATTTTCAATAGTGCGACAGTCAGGGTTTATAAACGTCGGTGGTTAATCATACCATATTTTCAATAGTATAAAAAGTTATGAGGACACCAATGCCTATAAACAAGCCTAGTTTAACATAAATGACCAATTTAAAAAACCCTTTGAAACGCAGTGTCAAAGGGTATGTAAATCACAATGAAGCGTTTTGTCAAGATGGCCGCATTCGGGCATGAGCCCATCAGGCAGCACATCTGTGAGCACATGATGAACACCGTGGTTTTTAAGTGCCAGTAAAATGGCGTGCATCAAGGACTTGTCAAAGTAGTGCTTGCTTCTTTCAACAGTGTAGTCATGAATGACAAGTGTGGACGCATTTCTTGAGATATCGAAAGTGATGCGCGTCAGTTGATCCTTCGTTTCGGCGACCAGATAAAAATTACCCAGTGCAATGCTGATGTTTATAGTATCCATTTTTTTCACCCTCCTAAAGTCATGAATATTATATCTCAGGGCATGTTTCAGGGCAAATCATATACAAAAGACAACTAAAGAAAGCTTACTGTTTTGTTAAGGATTTACGAGTTCAAAAAAAGAGCCCCTGAGGGCTCTTTAAGGTTATTCTTCTGGAATCCAGTCTTGCCATACTTCTTCGTTGTCCGCCATCCACTCACGAGCGATTTCGATGTACGGCGTGTCGTCTTCATCATTGGCGATGAGGCCTGCGAGTTCACCGAACTGTGTATCATTCAAATGGATGTTGTCAATCATCTGTGCAGCTTCGGGATGGTCTTCTGAGAAACCATCGCGTCCGATGCTCACGATGTTATCGGACTCACCAAAGACATTTTCAGGATCGTCGAGGAACTTGAGGTCATACCTTGCGAACTTGTAGTGGGGTGTCCAACCGGTAACGACTATCCATTCTTCATTGTCGATGGCATCACCGAGTGTAGAAACCATTGCCGGACCACTGGATGATTGAAGATTCCATCCATCGTCTTCAAGATTGTAAGTATCCATTGCAGTGTTGGCATTTTGCATGATGCCAGCTCCCGATTCAATGCCTACCACGGTATCCTCAAACTTATCGGCATTGGCATTGAGATCTGAGATGCTTTCGATATCCACGTAATCAGGAACGACGAGGCCTATGCGTGCGCCTTCATAACTGGTACCGAGTCGCTCCCAGTCATCGGAATACTGATCAGAATAATCTGCGTGGGTGTTTGGCAGCCAAGCATGCATCATGAGATCGAGATTGCCCTGAGCGACGTCTGAGAATATTGGGCCCAGGTTCGCCTGGGTAATGTCAGTCTCATATCCCATTTCATCCTGAAGTATGGCTGCGGTCAAATGGGTCATCGCGATGCCATCTACCCAGCTTTGATAGCCAAGTTCAATCGTTTGGTCGGAATCCTCGCTATCACCGCATGCTGCTAAAGATAATACAAGTGTGATGGAGAGGATGAGTGTCATTAGTTTTTTCATGTTTGTTTTCCTCCTATAGATTTAAGCCTATTCAATAATGCATATACAACTGTGCCTGAACGGCTTTACTACTTATATTTTACCATCTGAGTATTTGTTGTCAACCCGTACACAAACAAGGGGTTGTCACATTTTAAAGGTTTCTTCTGAAAAGTTTAGATATATATAGTTCTGATACAGATTATTTCTTCTCAAAGGGGCCCACATGAACCATAAGCACAAAAAAAGAGCCCCGAAACGGGACTCTTTAGGAAATGCGGTAATTAGTTGATGTAATCGTTAAGTTCGTCGATGCTGTCGACTTCTACGTATTCAGGTACAACAAGTCCGATGCGAGCACCTTCGTAGTTGTAGCCAAGATCTTCATAGTCATCGCCATAGTCTTCTTCGTAAGCTGCATGTGTTACTGGTAGCCATGCATCAAGGAAGAAGTCGATGCTGCCGTCTGCAACACCTGAGAAGATTGGTCCAGCATCTGCCATGGTAAGTTCTACAGTATAGCCAGCTTCGTCTTCAAGAAGTGCTTGGACGAGGTGAGTCATTGCGACCCCTTCAGCCCAGTTGACATAAGCGATTTCAAGTTCTTCGCCAGAACCGTCTAGACCAGAAGGCATCCATTCAGACCATACGTCTTCGTTGTCTGCCGCCCATGCGCGAGCAACTTCAATAGCGTCGTCATCGCTGGCTGCGATGTCGCCCATGAGTCCACCGAGTTCCATGTCGCTCATGTAGAAGTTCTCAAGGAAAGTTGTGAGTTCAGGATCGTCAGAACTGAGGTTTTTGCGTGCTACAGTGTGGATGTTTTCCACGTCGCCGTATACGCCTTCAGGATCTTCAAGATACTTGAGGTCGTATTCTGCGAATTTGTAGTGTGGGCTCCAGCCTGTAACTACAATCCATTCTTCGTTTTCAATGGCGTCACCAAGTGCTGATACCATTGCTGGTCCACTTGAAGTGAGAAGTTCCATTTCCAGGTCATATGTCTCAATCGCTGTGTCAGTGGCAGACATGATTCCTGCACCTGACTCGATCCCTACGATTTCAGGGTTTTCAGCAAATTCTCCGTCATCGCCTCCGCCACAAGCGGCAAGAGAGAAAACAAGAGTAAGCACTGCTACTAATGATAATACTTTTTTCATGATTAATTCCTCCTATAGAATTTTATTGGCAAGTTTTTATTTAGAAGTGGATTCGCCTAATGCCTGCGTGATTCTATCAAGAATCATCGCGAGTACAACGACGGACACGCCGCCTTCGAATCCAGTACCAATATCAAGTGATGTGATACCTGTGAGAACCGGGTTACCGAGTCCTCCAGCACCGATCATTGATGCGATAACAACCATTGAAAGTGCAAGCAGGATGGTCTGGTTGACCCCCGCAAGAATGGTCGGAAGCGCGATCGGCAATTGTACTTTGAGTAATAGTTGTCTCGGGGTGGACCCAAGAGATTTCCCTGCTTCAATGACTTCTTCAGGTACCTGTCTGATACCGAGGTTTGTAAGTCTTACAACCGGCGGCATGGAGAAGATGATGGTTGCGATGGCACCTGCAACCGTACCGAGTCCGAAGAAGATAACGGCAGGAATGAGGTAAACGAACGCCGGCATTGTCTGCATGAAGTCAAGAACCGGTCTGATAAAGCCTTCAGAGAGTTTCTGGTTTCTTGATGCGGCAATACCCGTAGGAATACCGATAAGTAAAGCGATAATGGCAGCAACGAGCACGAGTGAAATCGTCTCT
Source organism: Bacillota bacterium (assembly GCA_051745505.1). Taxonomy (GTDB): domain Bacteria; phylum Bacillota_I; class Bacilli_A; order Izemoplasmatales; family Izemoplasmataceae; genus M55B118. Next base: position 12,110 of record JBNJEC010000017.1, on the reverse strand, counting down.
ACGGCTGCGTCCCAGTAGCCCATGACGTTAATCAGGAAGAGACCTGCGAATGTTCCGACAGCCAGTTTGACACTGCGTCCTGATGCAAGCCATGCGAGGACTGCAATCAAGATTGTGAACAGAATAGCTGGCAGGAATCCTATGACTGATTCAAATCCGTCAATCATGCCTTCTACCACGAAAGCGACTGCGTCAAATAACCATCCAAGGTTATCTGTAAGGAAATCAATGACGGCTTCGAACCATTCACCGAGTTTGAACATGTCATACCATCCGTCAATGGTTTCCCTCAATGAGGCTCCGAAAAAGAGCAGTGTAAGGTTATGCATCTTTCTCATCCCCTTTCAGGTTCTTACCATGGATTCCGGCAATGACTGAGACCCTTACGATAATACCTTTGAGTTTGCGATCTTCATCAACGACCGCAATCGGATATTTCGATTTGCTAGCCATTGGCAGCAAATCACTGATGAGTGTGTCGGGGGAGACTTCATATATTTCTTCAGTCTTGATGATCGATTTGAGATTCTTCTCGCCTTTTTCAACGAGTTTTTGTGCTTCTTCTGCGTCTACGACACCTTTTAACTTGTGGTTCTTGTCAGTGACGAAGATGCTTGAGATTTGTTCCTTGTCCATTTGTCTCAAGGCCATTTTAGGTCCGTCCTTGGAATCGATGACGGCACGTGGCTTTCTCATGATGGATTCGGCTTTGATGACTTTTGAACGGTCGACGTTTTCGACGAAGTTCTTGACATAGTCATTGGCCGGGTTGGTGAGGATTTCTTCAGGGGTACCGATTTGTACGATGGTTCCGTCATACATAACCGCGATGCGATCGCCCAGTTTCAAGGCTTCATCAAGGTCATGGGTGATGAACACGATGGTTTTGTGCATTTTTTCCTGAAGTTCGATAAGCTGATCTTGCATATCGTTACGGATAAGCGGGTCAAGGGCACTGAACGCTTCGTCCATAAGCAGGATGTCAGGGTCATTCACAAGTGCGCGGGCTAGCCCTACACGTTGCTGCATGCCCCCTGAGAGTTCGTTGGGGCGTTGTTCTTCATACCCTTTGAGTCCAACGGTTTCAAGGGTTTTATACGCGCGCTCTATGCGCTCTTCCTCTTCAACCCCTTGAACTTCAAGGCCGTAGTCGACATTTCTGCGGATTGTACGGTGTGGGAATAGACCGAAGTTTTGGAATACCATGGCCATTTTCTTGCGTCTGAGCATGCGAAGTTTCTCAGGATCAGCCGCGATGACATCTTCGCCATCGACAATAACTTGACCTGAGGTGGGTGTGATAAGACGGTTCAGACAGCGAATCAGTGTGGATTTACCACTTCCGGATAAGCCCATGACGACGAATGTTTCGCCTTTTTCAATATTGAAAGAGACGTTATTGACACCAATGGTCGCGCCCGTTTCTTTCAATATTTCGGATTTTTCGACGCCGTTGTTTGACATTTCAAGGGCTTTGTCTGAGTTATGTCCGAATATCTTATACAGGTTTTTGATTTCTAGATGAGACATTGTTTTCCTCCTATGAATAAGTGTTGTGTGAAACGTGGAAGTTAGGCGGTATGATTCACACAATAAAAAATATAAAGGAGAATGCAGAAGGCCCGCCGAGCATGTTGCTCCTTTCACACTTACTATTATAATACCATACTGAACTGGAAAATCAAGAGCTATACATGGGTTGTCAGTTTAAAATTATGGCGTAACAATGCGTTAGAAAACGCTTTTATTCAGTGTACAAGGGACTGAATAGGACTAAAATTATTCAAAATGAAATCGGTTGAAAACTGACCAACAAGCCGTTTCAACCGATTATTTAGAGTTCTTATGGTTATTCTTCGTATGGTTTTCCAATCTTCATTCTTACGAATGCGATGAGTTGAAGAAGCACGATTGGCGCTGCACCAAAGAGGGCAACATAGCCCCAAAGAGTCAGATCGAGCGCTTCGACATTCAGCACGTTTTGCATGAAGGGTGTGTAGATGGCGAATAGCTGCAGGGATATGGTGATGAGCAGTGCGCCCCAAAGATATGGGTTTTTGAACATTGATTTTTCGATGCCGAGTCCGTCCTGTTTACGGGTATTGAACACATGGAGCATGTGAACGAGCGCGAGGCTCATGAAACCGATGGTTCTTGCGACTTCCAGGGAATAATCGGTATAATTCAAGATATAACCATATGCGAGCAATGGGCCGAGGGATAGAACCAGTGCCTGAACCACGATGCGGTATTTGTAGTTGTTGGTGATAATCGGCATGCCGGGTTCTCTCGGCGGGTCGATCATGGTGCGTTCTTCTGGTGTTTCAAAGGCGAGTGAGAAGGCCGGGAATACACCCGTCACAACGTTGAGCCAAAGAATCTGTATGGCTACAAGCGGTACAGGGAACCCTAGAATGATGGCTGCGAATATGAGCAGGATCTCACTCAGGTTGCATGAAAGCAGGTAGTGGATGAATTTCTGGATGTTGTCAAAAATCACGCGGCCCTGTTTAACAGCCTGGATGATGGTCTTGAAGTTGTCATCCATGAGGATCATGTCAGACGCCTCTTTTGCGACTGCGGTCCCTCTGTTCCCCATCGATACACCGATGGATGCGCGTTTCAAGGCCGGAGCGTCGTTGACGCCATCCCCGGTCATGGCCGTGATTTCATTGGAATCATTGAGTGCCTTGACGATTTTGAGCTTGTGTTCAGGTGTGACGCGTGAATAGACGTTGTGGGTCTTGAGCACGTCCATCAGTTCTTCTTCACTGTAGTTTTCGATGTCGCTTCCCATGATGACTTTCTGGTCGGTATCAATAATGCCGACGTTCTTCGCAATCGCAAGGGCTGTTTCAGGTTGGTCGCCGGTAATCATCAGGGTGCGAATCCCTGCGCTTCTTGCGTCCGCGATGGACGCCTTGATGTCTTCTCTTGGAGGATCCAAAACCCCTGCGAAACCAAGGAATACGAGGCCTTCATCCAGTTCGTCTTCAAGGGTTTTTTTATCCTTGGAGACTTTCTTGCTTGCGAGGGCGAGCATGCGAAGCCCTTCGCCCGCGTGTTCTTCGTTGTCCTTGAGCAGTGACTGTCTGTCGTCGTCATTCAAAGCGACGTGTTCACCGTTTTCAACTTTGTATTGACACATGTCAAGCAACACGTTCGGTGCGCCTTTAAGCGCGATCAGATTTTCATCTTCTTCTTTTCTTTCAATGAGTACGGCCATGTAGAGTCTGTCGGAATCAAACGGGATTTCGTGAATACGGTCCGTTTTCTCATCGAGCATGTCTTTCATGCCGGCTTTGGCCGTGGCGCTTACGAGCGCACCTTCGGTAGGATCACCGATGAGCCCCCACCCCTCCTCTTCGTCATGGGAGAGCACCGCGTTCGATGCAAGGTAGGCGACTTCGAGAAATTCATAGAGGCCTTCGTCGTTGGAAACGTCTAGCGTTTCTCCGTTTTCAGTGAATTCACCTTCAGGTTCATAACCGGTTCCACTGACCTTGATGATGCGTTTTCCTATTTCTATGGTGCTCAGTGTCATCTGGTTTTCCGTGAGCGTTCCTGTCTTGTCGGTGGCGACTACGGTCGTTGAGCCGAGTGTTTCAACGGCAGGAAGGCTTTTGAGGAAGGCGTTTTTCCTGGCCATCTTGCGCATGCCAATCGCGAGCGTGATCGTCGCGACGGCGGGCAGCCCCTCAGGAACGGCGGCTACTGCAAGTGCGGTCGCGGTCTTGAGCATCTCGATGGCGTCTCGCCCAGAGATGATGCCTACGACGGCGACGATGAAGGTGATGGCGAATGTAATCCATATTAAAAACTTACCCGTTGATGCAAGCTGTTTTTCAAGTGGCGTGGTTTCATCGGCAGTTTCCTGGAGGAGATGGGAGATATGCCCCATTTCAGTGTTTTCTCCGGTTCCCGTTACGATGAAGGCGCCATTGCCTCTTGTGATGGTCGTTCCCATGTGCATCATGTTCTTGCGTTCAGCAAGGGCGACCTTGTCGCCTTCAATGATGGCCTTGTCTTTTTTGACGGGTTCGCTTTCCCCCGTAAGGATGGATTCGTCTGCGTTCAGATTGTCCGCGTCAAAGAGTCTTCCGTCTGCGGTGACTCTGTCGCCTTCTTCGATGACGACGATGTCGCCGGGGACGATAGAGGCTGCTTCTATCTCCTTGAGTTCACCATCGCGCATGACTTTTGCGGATGGGGTAATCATGTTTTGAAGGGCTTCGACAGATTTTTCCGCCTTGTATTCCGTGATGAAGCCGAAAATCGTGGTGATGAATATGACGACGATGACGGCGACAGCTTCTACGATATCACCGATGGCGAATGAAAGAATGGACGCCGCGAGCAATAAAAGGATGATGATATCCTTGAATTGTCTGATAAACACCTTGATAGGCGAGATGCTGCTTTCTCTTTCGATGGTGTTCGTGCCGTATTCTTCCAGGCGTTTTGTCGCCTCGTCTGAGGTAAGTCCTTTTTCAAGGTCTGTTTTAAAATCCTTTTCCAGTTTTTCTGATTTTTCTCTGTAGGGACGCGAGTCATTCATGATGACAATCTCCTTTGCTATGAATATTTTAAACCCATATTAACATTTCAAACGTGTCATTTTAAGTAATTTGTCTCTATTCTTGTAGGTTTTCGTCACTTTCTTCACTTGATGTATCCTTCGCACCAAAGGGAAATGGGATCAGGGCATGGGTGGTTTCCACGTATTGCCGGTAGTGTGGTTTGTTCTCGAGCTGTCTTTTTTCCATGAGGGGAATGCTCACAGTTGTAAAAAGTGTCACCATGAGAAGCGGCCCGAAAATGCTCAAATAGAATTCGGGGGCAATGCTAAGCAACATGACGAACAGCCCACTCCACATGAGGATTTCACCGAAGTAGTTCGGGTGGCGCGAATATTTCCAAAGGCCTTCATTGCAAACGGCCTTGTTACTCGCTTTCTTTTTAAAGGCATGCAGTGTTCGATCGGATGCCCACTGAATCAATGTGGCACCGACGGCCATGAAAACCCCTGTCAAAGTAAGCAGATTGATGGTTTCATCGAGTCTCACATACAAAATCGCGGGGAAGAGCGCGACGTATACGACGATGGTCGGCATGAGATGAATGCCAAAAAGGTTCACAAGCGGCCAGAGTCTTGGAAATTTTCTTTTGAAATGGCGATACCGCCAGTCTTCATGATTGAGGTCTCTAAACGTAATGGCCCAGTTGAGGGTAAGGCGTAGCCCCCATAAGAAGAGAACGCCTATGATCAAAAGACTTTGCAGGTCAAATCTTTCAATGAACAAAGGCAAAATAACCATAGGTGCGACGCTCCAGTATGGATCGTAGATCGATGCGTTGTTGAAAAGGACGCTAAAAAGATAAATGGTGAGTGTCGCCGCGATATCCGCGATGAGAACTTTTGCGATCATTGACCATTCAGGCAAGACAAGATATGTGAAATACCCGACTAAAAATGCTGCACCATAAATAAACAATATGGCTGTATACCCCTTCACTCTTTCCATGTGGCACCCCTTTTTCTCTGATAATTCTATTGTATCACAGTCCGCTAGAAGACAAAGACAAAAAAAAGACATTCGATTGAATGTCTCATGTATTTCTTGGCTCAAAGGGTACAATGGGTCTGATCAGTTTGATTTCCCTATCGAGTATGGGAGGGAGAATCACGGCCAGGATGAAACTTCCGACGTTGACGGCCCCAAAGCCTATGCCTGCGGTAAAGCCTATGAGTGAAGCGAGGAATATCGCGAAGAGTTCTATGAAGAGGCGGCTTTTGAAGAAACTCTCCGTCTTGAACACTTTCATGAGGATGATGGTCAGCTCATCGAAGACCATTGCGGGGTAGCCTGAGACAATGGTCAGTGAAAGCCCGGTCGTCAGAAGAAAAGTTCCCACCAGATAAAACACCGCTCTTACAGGAAACGTCTCGATGGCGAAGGTGTCATAGATGACCTGGTCCCAGAGATCGATGAAAAGTCCGATGGCGATGATTGGGATGAACGCAAAGAAGAATTTCTTTTCTCTGTGGTAAAGAATGATGATCAGAAGCAGCGTGATGTTGATGGCCATGCTGGCCGTACCAAGCGTGATGCCGGTCGCTTCATGGAGATTGGAGTTGACCGTATCCCACGCGCCCGCACCCAGCGTACTTCTTAAGATGGTGGTGATGCCTGCGGCGGTTACGAAGAACCCGCCAAAGTAAAATATCAGTCTTTTAAAAGTGTTGAATCGATTGTGTTTGCTCATTGTCTTGCCTTCTTATCTTCCATTTCCCTGCAATTGCACATGGAGTTTTCTTGTTCTTGGTCCGTCAAATTCAGCGAAGTAAATACCTTGCCAGGTGCCAAGCACCAAACGCCCATCCTTGATGAGCACGTGTTCGCTTGCGCCTACGAGTGTGGATTTGATGTGAGCGTCAGAGTTGCCTTCGAAGTGTTCGAAGCTCTTCAGCTTCGGCGATATTTGGTTGAGGCCCTTGACCATGTCATTTTGTACGTCGGGATCCGCATTTTCATTGATGGTGACGCCTGCGGTGGTATGAGGGACGAAAAGCGTTACGAATCCGTTTTCAACCGGATGCTTTTCAAGCAGTGCTTCTACTTCCCTTGTAATGTTCACAAATTCCGATGACGCGTTCGTATTGACTGTGAGGGTTGTGGTCTTGACCATGTTTACGCCTCCTTTTTGATGCTTTCAATGAACTCGATGAGACGGGTGATGCCGTCTTCAAGCATTGCCTTGCTGCAAGCAAGGTTGAAACGAATATGGCTGTTGGTGCCATCTTTGAATTTTGCGCCTTCCGCAACCACCATGTGTTTTTCCTTTGCCAGGCGGCGTTTGAAGGTCACACTGTCAAGCCCTGTGAATCCGATATCGATCCAGGCGAGGTACGTCCCTTCAAGCGGTGTGAAACGAATGCCTTCGAACCGTTCTTCCAAACGGGTTTTGAGTGCATTGTAGTTTTCAAGAATATGGGCATTTTGGCCGTCGACCCAGTAATCACATTCTGTATAGGCCGCTTTCAGAGCTTTCATGGAAAGGATGTTCGGCATGCTCATGTGAATGGCCTTGAAGGCTTTTTTGACTGTGGTTCTGAGCGCGTCGTTTTCAATGACCATGTTGCCCGATTGAAGCCCTGCGATATTGAACGTCTTCGAAGGGGCGTTCAACACCACGATTTTATCATAAAGTTCGAAGAAACGGGCGGCGGATGTAAATGTTTTGTTTTTCATGATGATATCCGCATGGATTTCATCGCTCAAAAGCGGGACATCATATTCCTTGCAGAGCTTGACCAGATCGCGAATTTCATGATAGGTCCACACTCTTCCTGCTGGGTTGTGCGGGGAACAAAGCACCATTACTTTCGCACCGTTTTTAAACGATTCTTCAAGGTGTCCTAGATCCATGATGTATCTATTGGTATGGGCATCCTTGATAAGCGGGTTGTCCACTATGGTTCTATCGTTGTCTTCGATAACGGGTCTGAAGGCGTGGTATACGGGTGTTTGAATAACCACACCATCACCTTTCTCACTCAAGGTCTGAAGGAGAATGCTCAAAGCGGTCAGAACTTTTGGGATTGGCGCAATCGTCTTCTTGTCGACTTCGATGTTGTAGCGGCGAAGCATCCAGTCCTTGACGACTTCGTAGTATGCCTTGTCAGCACGCGCGTAACCAAACGCACCGTGCTCAACGCGCTCTTTTAAAGCCTCTTTGATCTCAGGCGCGGTTTCATAGTCACTGTCAGCGACAGAAAACGTCAGGGTGTCTTCGCTTCCCGTTTCTTCTTTGGCCATTGCCCATTTGATGGAATCGGTGTTGATTCTTTTGAGTGTCTTGAATAAATCAGCCATGATAACCTCCGTTGGTATATAAGGACATAGGTTCGTTGGTTCGTTCTGCTCTCATTCATTTTAAAGCAAAATGCCTCAAGTTCCAAGTGTTGACAGTAATTTGTCAATCCTTGAAGGCATAGTCTCTTAGAATCGCATGAATCTTCTGGTTTGTGGATGGCGCGTTTTCCAGAAATGGAAAATGGGCCGCGTTCTCTATGAAATCAATTTGAGCTTTTTTGACTGTCTTATCATTGAGATTCAAATTGTCGGTGCGGTCGGTTTTATCGGCCATGGTTCTCGCGCCATAAAGCAAATGCAAGGGACAATGGATGTCAAGAAGGGTGGATTCATAGTTGAAATCATCCTTCAAGGACGCTTTCAATGCATCGGGATAATATGGCAATTCCCTTTTCAGCATCGTCGTCATGTCTTTTTGTATCGATTGACCGGTTTTGGGATGAAACAAGGTCCTGTAGGATTCTTCCTGGGGAACAAAGGCCGTCTCCACCGCAATTAAACACTCAGCGTCAATGGTGCCTTCCTTTATCATAGTGGCGCCTATGATCCCGCCCAAGCTGTGCGCAATGATGACGTCAAAAGATTGGCCTTGCAAATGCGCACCCAAAGCTCGCGCAAGCGTTTCAACAGAATCGGTCGCTTCTCTCAACACGTCGTGGTAATCCACTTCGACTACTCTGTGATTGGCAAGGTCTAGTGGTTCAAAGACTTGCGCATCACAGCCGACGCCTCTTAACAATAATATATCCATGGCTGCCTCCTGCAACTTGTATTCATTCAACTTAATGGTATCAAGTTTATAGCATGGGTCAAGACAAGTTTCATGAATGGGTGAAAACCACCCCCATCAAGCATTAAAATTTACAAGTGTTTCATAATTGCTTACCATGATAGTAGGAACTCAAATCATGAATGGAGGAATAAGCATGAAACGAATCGCCGTTTTAATCGCAGACATCTTCGAAGAAAATGAACTTTTCTATCCTTATTACAGATTGCTTGAAGAAGGCTTTGAAGTCGATCTTGTGGGTGCTGAAAAAGACAAAACCTACAAAGGCAAGCGCGGAAACAGCGCCAAAAGCACGGTTGCTGCCAAAGACGTTTCTTCCAAGGACTACGACGCCGTCGTCATTCCGGGAGGCTATTCACCGGACTACATGAGACGCGACACTGCGACTGTGAACCTCGTAAAAGACTTGAGCCGCGAAGGCAAACCCGTCGCAGCCATCTGCCACGGGCCATGGATGATGGCATCCGCGTGTGATCTCAAGGGACGTACCTTGACAGGCGCACCTTCGATTCAGGATGACCTCAAAAACGCCGGGGCTACGTATGTCAACAAGGAAGTCGTTGTCGATGGCACCCTCATCACTTCAAGACATCCCGGAGACCTTCCGGCATTCCTGAAAGCCATTATCAAAAGCTTGAACTAGAAACGAGCCATTGCATGCATCATGAAATAAAGAAACCCCTTGATTGAATTGCCTGCGTCTAATTTGCAGCAATCATTCAAGGGGTTTTTCTTTTTATTGTTTTAAACTATTGAACATTTGTTTACCACTGATGATGAACAGGGTCTTTAATGTACGTGTCATAGATTTCCCTGACGGCTTTCATATCTTCTTCACTGAGGGGCTCGTGATCACTTACGACCGCGTTTCTCTCAATGTGTTCAGGTTTTGAAGCGCCTGGGATGACTGTGGATACTGCATCGTGCATGAGAATCCACTTGAGGGCGTAGGGGGCGATGTTTTTGGCATTGAAATGGTCTTTAAGAGCTTCAGCGGCTTTAAGGCCGGTCTTGTAGTTGACACCCGAGAAGGTTTCACCTTTGTCGAATGCCGCGCCTTCACGGTTGAAGTGACGGTGATCGCCTTCGTTGAAGGTGGAATCTTTTGTGAGCTTGCCTGTCAGAAGGCCGCTTGCAAGTGGAACCCGTACAATGACGCCTACGTTTTTACGTTTGGCCTGTTCGAAGAAGAGTTCATTTGGACGGTGACGAAACATGTTGAAGATGATTTCAATCGCTTCAACCCCTTCATATTCCATCGCTTTAAGGCCTTCTTCGATGCGTTCGACACTGACACCATAGTGTTTGAGCTTGCCTTCTTCTTTCAAGGCGTCCATCACCTCGAAGACATCCGGGTTGTAATAAACATCAGTGGGGGGACAGTGAAGCAGGACCATGTCAAGCGTCTTCACTTGCATGTTCTCTCTCGCTTCTTCTACGAACTTGCGAAGGTTTTCTTCGGTGTATTTTTCAGCGACGTGTGGATTCAGTCTGCGTCCGATCTTCGTAATGACAAACGGGGAACTGTCTTCTTTGTTTATGAATTCACCGATCGTGCGTTCACTGAGGTTTCCCTGGTAGACATCCGCCGTGTCAAAACAGTTGATGCCGTGTTCTCTTGCGGTTCGTAGCGTTTCAAGGGCCATTTCATTATCATATTCAGCGCCCCAGCCTCCGCCGAGTTGCCATGTGCCTAGTGAAATTTCCGATACTTCGACACCTGTGCTACCGAGTGTTCTGTACTTCATGAAATCCTCTCCTATCAATCATTTAGTATGTGTTCAGATTACCATCTGTGGTGTACTTGGTGCTTGACATAGTCCTCATAGATTTTTCTAACGGCTTTCATGTCTTCTTCAGACAAAGGGTCCATATCGCTTACTACAGCGTTTCTTTCAATGTGCTCAGGCTTGGAAGCCCCTGGAATGATGGCGGACACCGCGTCAAACATGAGAATCCATTTAAGTGCGTATGGTGCAATATTTTCAGCATTGAAGTGTTTTTTGAGGGCTTCTACCGCTTTGAGTCCGGTTTTGTAGTCGACACCGGCGAAGGTCTCTCCGTTATCGAGGGGTGGAAAGTCAGGATGGCGGTGATCATCCTTGTTGAAGGTGGTGTTTTCAGTCAGTTTTCCGGTGAGAAGGCCACTTGCCAGGGGCACTCTTACAATGATTCCGACATTGTTCTTCTTCGCCTGTTCGAACAAGCGTTCGCTTGGACGCTGACGGAACATGTTGAAAATGATTTCGATGGCGTCAACGCCTTCGTATTCAACGGCTTTGAGGCCTTCTTCGACGGTTCCTACGCTGACACCGTAATGAAGCAGTTTGCCTTCTTCTTTCAACGTATCCATGGCTTTGAAAACATCGGGATCGTAGTAGGCATCCGTGGGTGGACAGTGAAGCAGCACCATGTCCAGAGTCTCCACGTCCATGTTTTCTCTCGCTTCATCCACAAACTCGCGCAGATTCTCTTCGTTGTATTTTTCAGCGACGTGCGGGTTCAGTCTGCGTCCGATTTTCGTAATGACGTAGGGAGAACTGTCTTCTTTGTTTATGAATTCACCGATGGTGCGTTCACTGAGATTTCCCTGATAAACATCCGCCGTGTCAAAACAGTTGATGCCGTGTTTTCTTGCGGTACGCAGTGTCTCAAGGGCCATTGGCTTGTCGAAATCCGCACCCCAACCACCACCGATTTGCCAGGTACCAAGTGATATTTCAGAAATTTTGAAACCGGTTTTCCCTAGTGTTCTGTACTTCATGCAACCATCTCCTTCGAAATTGATTTCCATCCTTAGTATAACATAAACAAAAACGAAGCGACATTTTGAGTTCGATAAGTGATTTGCGTTGCGAATCACCCATTACCAGGTGTGATCTCTCATAAATACAGAAAAGGAGCCAAAGGGCTCCTTGAATTTTGACTTACAAAAGAGGAATCGGTTAAACGCACTAAATTAAGATGAGGACAGAATGGTGAACGCTATCAGCGACACGTTGAGAAAAAAACCAATCAGTGAAGCTCTGGCCAATATTGGCTCATCATTTTTCCAAACGTGATATAAAATAACGCCCAGTACTGGGAAGGCTGTGGATAAAGCAAACATCGTGAAAATCATGGAAAAATTTTTTTCCGGCTTTATCCAATCTGGTTTTTCAATGACTTTGGGTTCAGTCTTGTCTTTGTGATTGTCAGTATTCATGGTATCCCCCCGATAAAGATGAAACCATATTTTGGTAGCTTTTATATGAACGGGTGTAAGCTTGAACGAACAAACCAAGAGTATTGTTGATTAACTTAATTTTATTATACCACCTACGATAAAACAATACCCAATCCATGCTTTTGTCAAAACCAACTGATTTTAGCCGTGGATTTGGCAATTAAAAAAGAGCCCCAAAGGACTCTATGAATTATATATGGCGTTCTGGGAGGGATTC
>JBNJEC010000016.1:0-22322 GCA_051745505.1 Bacillota bacterium | reverse complement strand
CGCACAATGCCGCTTTAGCTCCAACCGGTAGAGCAGTTCCATGGTAAGGAAAAGGTTGCTGGTTCGACTCCAGCAAGCGGCACCATTTATAAATCGACAATAGCTTGCTCAGGCAAGCTATTTTTAATATCCGTCCCTGGAGGTTATTCCATGAAAACCATACTGATCACAGGCATCACAAGCGGCATCGGACAAGCCTTGTTTCTTCATTATTTAAATAAGGGGCATTTTGTCATAGGTGTTGCCAGAAACAAGCGAAAAATTGAAACTTTGAAAGATTCGATTGATAGAGACAATTTCAAAATCTATCAGGCGGACCTTTCAAGTCTAACGTCGATTGAAACTCTTGGTGAAACCATTCAAGAAGATTTCAAAGAGGGGCTTGATGTACTCATCAACAATGCCGCAATCGTTCAAAGTGGAAAAACATTTACCGCTGATGGCTTTGAACTGCAGTATCAGGTCAACCACCTGAGTGTGGCGTATTTAAGCCTTGTACTTTATCCACTTTTGACCCTCCGTGATGGGCGCGTCATCATTACCGGAAGTGACGCTCACAAAAAAGCCAAGTTCGATGAAAAGGACATTGAAGCGATCATTCATTACCATGCACTGAGAAGCTACGCAAGAACCAAGCTCTACAATCTCTTGTTCGCGCACTGGTTCAACGATGAAAGGGACAATGTCACGTGCTACGTCGTCTCACCGGGCCGGGTCAAAACCGGTATTGGTACAAAGGAAACCTCCAAATTTCATGCAATCTTTTGGAAACTCTTTACCATTATCGGTCAAAAGCCAAAAGACGTGGTCAGAACCTATGATTACCTGATGGCCACGCCAAAAGAAAGATTGAATGCAACCTATTACCACAATGAAGCGCCAGAAGAAGAAAGCCCGGCCGCAAAAAGCCAATCAAACGTAAATGCCCTGATGAAAAAGACACTCAGTGACTTGAAGCGATAGCGCCAAAAAAAGGAGACTTTCGAAAGTCTCCTTTATTCAACTACGATTTCAACGATGTCGCCATCGTTTGACTGGATATCGACGAGTTTGCCCACAGTGCCGGCTTCAATCATGTCCACGATGGATGAAAAATCAAAGTCAGGATCAATCTCTTTGAGCTTGTCGAGTTTCGGAATGCCTTTTTTGCCAGGGGATTTCAAAACCATCTTCGCAAATTCAAGCGGTATCTGAACGTTGACCTTGTCTCCGTCGCTACTCAATATTCTGATTTTGAACATTTTGAAAGCCTGTTTCTTCGGTGGTTTTGCGTCACTTTTCGTGTCGCTTTTCAAGGCTTTGAGCAGTTCTGAGCCTTCCTGTGGTGTGATGGTGCCATTTTCAATCATTTGAAGAATTCTCAGTTTATCCTCATTCATTGTCGTCACCTCCAAGAAGTTTCAATGCTTCTTCAGAACTGATTTCTCCTTTGGAGAGTCTTTGAAGCACCTGGTCCTTTTCGTAATCCATTGGTTCGTCACTGTCTTCGTCCTTGTAACCGAGGGCGGTAATCACTTCACTCAATTGTTTTTTGACAGTCGGATAGGATACGTTCAATTCCTTTTCGAGTTTCTTGATGGAGCCCTTGTTCTTGATGAAAAGCTCAATGAAGTAAAGACTTTCCTTTGATAGATAATTGAATTTTGAAAGTTGAAAATCACCACTTATTTCCGTATGGCAGTGCGTACACTGCAATTTGGTGACATGGAGGTCCTGTCCGCAGATTGGACATTCTCCGATAACGTGTTTGGCCATGGTATCACTCCTTAAAAGATTTTGATGTGAATGGTTGCATCACTTGATTCTACGCTGATGGTGGTGTCTTTGGCGTATTTGAGCATGTTGATGAGCGTTTCCTTGTCGATATCCCACGCTTCGTTTTCACTGATTTTTCCGTAAAGCGTCTTGACAACAAAGAACCGTATGATTCCAAGTGGCAAGGGAAGTGCGAACAGCGCCTTTAAAAACAGTCTTGCCCCGCGGCTTTCGTCATGAGGATCAATGTGCAGCTTGACGAACCGAGCTTTCTTTGCCTTTGCGGGCACCATTTTTTTGTGTTCTATCATATTATGGGCTTCGAAAATGGAGACTTCGCCTTGCGCAAGTTTATCAAGCACTTCAATCTCTTTCATAAACACCTCCGTACATTCAAAAGGTAAATTCACTTTAATTATAGAGTTTTTAACCAACAAAGTCAAACATTAAATAATAAAAATTAATAAAATAATTGATTTTATTTAAAAATAACATAATAAATGTTTAATTTATCAAATAAAGTGCTTTTCTAATCATCGATGAGTCTCTGGAATTTGTCAACCTTGTAGAAAAAAAAGAATGTATGGTATATAATGAATAGGGTATATAAAGGAAAAACAAGGTGATAATATGACTAGCTATCGTGTAGGGATCGATATCGGAAGTACAACCATCAAAGTTGTTGTCGTGGATGATACCGAATCCATAATCTATAAAACATACAACCGCCACAAAAGCAGTATCTCAAAATCGCTTCAGGTCATGTTCAAACAATTGAAAGATCGCTTCAAGGATGAAGCGATGCATTTTAATTTTACAGGCAGTGCGGGACTCGACCTTGCCAAAGCCATTGGTGCGCAGTTCACACAGGAAGTCATCAGTGCGACTTCGGCGCTCAGACACTCAGTCGAAGGCATTGACGTCGCCGTGGAACTTGGTGGAGAAGACGCGAAGATCATGTTCTTCGATGGTGTGAACGTCGAGCAGCGCATGAATGGAACCTGCGCCGGTGGAACCGGTGCGTTCATCGATCAAATGGCTTCCTTGCTTGATACGGACGCAGAAGGTGTCAATGAACTCGCAAAGGACTATGAAAAACTCCATGACATTGCCTCAAGATGCGGCGTCTTCGCAAAAAGCGATATCCAGCCGCTCCTCAATCAAGGGGCCAAGAAAAGCGATATCGCGGCTTCAATCTATCAAGCCATTGTCAACCAGACTGTCGCAGGGCTTTCCCAGGGAAGAAAAATCAAAGGGAAAGTCGCCTTTTTAGGAGGCCCGCTCACATTTGCAAGCGAGCTCAGAAAGCGGTTCATCGACACATTGAACCTTGAAAATGTCTACATGCCAGAGTTCGGTGAAGTATTCGTTGCCTTCGGCGCAGCCCTTGAAGCGAATGAAACCCCTGTTGAAATCGACACGCTCATTGAACAGATATCAGAGTACAGAAAAAAACACAAAGAGGGCTCGCGTCAGCGAATCGAGCCGCTTTTCAAAGACAAAACAGAGTATGAAACCTTCAAACGGCGTCATAATCACGCTTCGCTTGAAAAAGTGGAGCCGCTCAAATACGAGGGCTTTGCCTACCTTGGTATTGATGCAGGAAGCACCACGACCAAGATGATCCTGATTGGTGAAAACGACGAACTTCTGTATGAATTCTACGCGCACAACCGTGGCAACCCCGTAGAAATTGTCAAAAACGCTTTGATTGAAATGTATGATGCAATCCACGAAGGCATCATCATCAAACAGGCTTATTCAACGGGGTATGGTGAGGCCTTGATCAAACACGGGTTCAATCTTGACGGCAGTGAAGTGGAGACCATTTGTCATTACGAAGCCGCCAAGCACTTCAAACCCGACGTCAACTTTGTGGTTGATATCGGTGGTCAGGACATGAAGTGTTTCAAGGTTGAAGAGGGTGTCATCACTTCCATTATATTGAATGAAGCCTGCAGCAGTGGGTGTGGGTCTTTCATAGAAACATTCTCTGAATCGCTTGGCTTCAAAATCGGGGATTTCTCTGATTTGGCGCTTACCAGTGAAGCGCCCGTGGATCTTGGAAGCCGCTGCACGGTGTTCATGAACAGCAGTGTCAAACAGGCCCAAGCGGAAGCCGCGCTTCCTGAAGACATCAGTGCGGGCCTTGCGATGAGCGTGGTCAAAAATGCGCTTTACAAAGTCATTCGCGCCCACGACGTCAAAGAGGAATATGGCGATAAAATCATCGTGCAAGGTGGGACCTTTACAAATGATGCGGTCCTTCGCGCGTTTGAAAAGGAAACTGGCGCAGACGTTACCCGCCCTTCAATCGCAGGCCTCATGGGCGCATTCGGTGCGGCACTCCTTGCAAGAGAAAGTTCCAAAGACGACGTCTCTAGCATTTTGACCCGGGCCTCTCTTTCCACGTTTACCTATAATACCAAACGCGCCATCTGCAACAAGTGTGAAAACCGTTGCCCGCTCACCGTCAATATTTTCGGTACGGGAGAGAAATACATCAGCGGAAACCGCTGTGAAAAAGGTGCGGGCATCAAAGTAAGCTTTGACGATGTGCCGAATCTTTATTTGTACAAATACGACAAGCTGAGAAGTTATCAACCGTCAAAGGATAAAGCCTACAAGGCGACGGTCGGTATTCCCTTTGTCCTCAACATGTATGAAAACATCCCGTTTTATCAGCCGTTTTTTGACGAACTCGGCATAAAAGTGGTGTATTCTGATCGCTCCACCAAGAAACTTTATGAAGAAGGCCAGGACACGATTCCAAGTGATACCATCTGCTATCCTGCCAAACTCGTGCATGGTCATATCGTGAATCTTCACGACAAACACCCCGATTTCATCTTCTATCCGAACATGCCCTACAACGTGAAAGAAAAACTGCACGGCGACAACCACTATAACTGCCCCGTGGTTGCCCATTACCCTGAGGTGATTGATGCGAACATGACGGATATCGACTTGTCGAATTTCAGCACGCCTTACGTGTCGTTCGATCACAAGAAGAAGTTTGTCCAAGCCATGAAAGAGGCCTTGAAACCTTACGCAGAGGTAACGAAAAGCGATGTTTCAAAAGCCTACGACATCGGCATGAAAGCCTATTATGATTTCAGACGCGATGTCCAAAAAGAGGGCGAACGGGCCCTTGAGTACGCGAAAGAAAACAATCTGAAAACTCTGGTTATGGCGGGAAGACCCTACCATATCGACCCTGAAATCAACCACGGCATTCCAAAACTCATTAGAAGTTTCAACGTCGTGCTTCTCAGTGAAGACGCCATCAACCATCTCGCGGACAAGGAAAAGGTCAATGTCCTCAACCAGTGGACGTACCACACCCGCCTTTATGACAGCGCCCGTGCCATCGCTGATATGGAGAACGTCAACATGGTGCACCTCGTAAGCTTTGGCTGCGGACTTGACGCCATCACAAGTGATGAAGTCAAAGACATCCTTGAAAGCAAAAACAAACTCTACACGCAAATCAAAATCGATGAGATTTCAAACCTCGGCGCGGTCAACATCCGCCTGAGAAGTCTTCTCTCAACCATGAACAAAGAAGCAGGTGACGCCCATGGCCGAGCTTAAATACACAGAAGACGGCCGTCTCCTTTTCACAGAGGAGATGCGCCGCGAATATACGATCTTAGTCCCACAGATGGCACCTTACCATTTTGAATATTTCGTAACCGCATTGAACAGCGAAGGCTACAATGCGGAACTTCTCAGGACAGACGATTACGACCTCATCAAAGAAGGTATGAAATATTCACACAATGATGTCTGTATCCCCGCGATGCTGGTCATCGGACAATTCATCGACGCCATAAAGCGCGGTGGGTATGATCCTCGCAAAGTCGCGCTCATCATCACCCAGACAGGGGGAGGATGCCGGGCATCGAATTATATTGCACTCCTTAGAAAAGCTCTCAAAAAGGCCGAGTATGATTTTGTACCGGTGATTTCACTCAATGCCGGCGGCCTTGAATCGAATCCAGGTTTCAAGCCGTCCTTGAGACTTCTGCACAAACTCCATGATGGCCTCATTTTCGGAGACCTCGTCATGAGTCTTGTCAACCAGACACGACCTTATGAAGTAAAAGAAGGCAGTACGGACGCACTCAAAAAGACCATAGACAAAGAACTTGAAACCTACTTCGACCACAAGAGTCTTTTTTCCTGGCACAGAAACAAGAAAAAGGCCAGAAACATCATCAAGCGCTTCAAACACATTGAAACGTCGGGCGAAGCCAAGCCCAAAGTAGGCATTGTTGGTGAGATCTACGTCAAATACTCACCCCTTGGCAACAACCACCTCGAAGCCACCCTTGAAAAAGAAGGCGTGGAAGTCGTCACCCCGCCGCTATACGATTTCTTCCTGTACAGTTTCGATTCCACCGCCCATGACATCAAACGCTACGGCGGGTCTTTTATGAAACGCTGGCTTTTCAAATCCATCGTCGCCTACATAGAAATCAGACGCGGAAAAATTCGCAAACTCATGAGAAAGGGCGGATTTGAAGCCCCCATCTCCTATAGAAAACTCAGAAGCCTCGTCAAGAATTTTCTTGATGTCGGTACCCATACGGGAGAGGGCTGGCTCTTGACAGCTGAGATGATTGACCTCATCCACCATGGTGCGCCCAACATCGTTTGTACACAACCTTTTGGCTGCCTTCCCAACCATATCGCGGGTAAAGGGATGATCAAGAAACTCAAGACCCACTACCCAAGCAGCAACATCGTCGCGATTGACTATGACACGTCCGCTTCGCGCATCAACCAGGTCAACCGCATCAATCTGATGGTTTCAAACGCCTTCAGACAATTTCACCAGACGAAAGAGTGATTCTTTGAAACCCTTGACATTTGAAATAGAAAAAAAGGAAATCAACACCCACGCGAGAATCGGGAAACTCACCCTGCCTCATGGCACCTACGAAACCCCGATTTTCATGCCCGTAGGTACGCAGGCGACTGTGAAGACCCTTGAACCGAGTGAAATCACCGAAGTCAGCGAAGGGCTTATTCTGGGCAACACCTATCACCTTTGGCTCCAGCCCGGAGACGACATCGTTCAAAAACACGGAGGCATCCGTGGGTTCATGGACTGGAACGGCTCGCTTCTTACTGATAGTGGAGGCTACCAGGTCTTTTCCCTTTCCAAGCAGAGAACGATTGAAGAAGAAGGGGTCCATTTCCGTCATCACAAAAGCGGCGCCCCGCTTTTCCTATCGCCTGAAAAAAGCATAAGAATCCAGGAAAATCTCGGCGCGGACATCGCGATGAGCTTTGATGAATGCCCGCCCTTTGATTCGGACAAGGAATACATGGAAAAAAGCGTCCATAGAACCTCGCGCTGGGCAAAGCGCGGCAAAGACGCCCATACGAAAGAAGACCAGGCCCTGTTCGGCATTGTCCAGGGCGGCCCACATATGGACCTCAGAATTGCATCGCTCAAAGCCCTCAAGGACATAGGGTTCGACGGCTATGCGATTGGTGGACTCAGTGTTGGGGAGACCAAGGAAGAGATGTACGAAGTATTGAGTGAACTCACCCCGATCATGCCCGAAGACAAACCGAGATATCTCATGGGTGTAGGCACCCCTGAAGACTTCTTTGAAGCCGTCAAGCGCGGTGTGGACATGTTTGATTGTGTGAACCCCACACGTCTTGCACGCCACGGGACGGCTTACACATTTGAAGGGCGCATCAACATTGCCAAAAACAAGTACGCAGAAGACATGCACGCACTCTCTTCAACGTGCGACTGCAAGGTCTGCACGACTTATACAAGAAGTTACCTGAGACACCTTTTCAAGGCGAATGAGCATCTTGGCGCACGCCTCATCACCTATCACAACCTATATTTTTTCAAAACCCTGATGGCGTCCATCCGCAAAGCCATCAAGGCAGACAGACTCAGTGACTACCAGGACGCCTTCATGTCCAGATACCTTGCTAAATGAGACATTAGTATTTTATTCTAGGACAAAGTGCGTTATAATAACTATAAAGACTGGACGGAGGTATCAAGAATGTTCGAATCCAATGAAAACTTCAACCAGAAGCCCTCGATAAAAGTAATAGGCATCGGCGGTGGAGGCGGAAACGCCGTGAACCGCATGATAGAAAACGAAGTACAAGGGGTAGAATTTGTGGCGATCAACACAGACGCCCAGGTTCTACGCCTTTCTAAAGCGGATATAAGGCTTCAAATCGGTAAAATGCTTACCCGTGGACTTGGTGCGGGTGCGGACCCTGAAATCGGAAGACGCGCCGCAGAGGAAAGCGAAGACGAAATCCGCGAAATGCTCAGTGACACCGACATGGTCTTCATCACTGCCGGGATGGGTGGGGGAACTGGTACAGGCGCAGCCCCAGTTATCGCCCGCATCGCCCGCGAAGCCGGGTGTCTGACCATCGGCATCGTCACCAAACCCTTCAAATTTGAAGGCAGAAGACGTGTCGCGACCGCCCTTGAAGGCCTTGACGCGCTCAAACCGTATGTAGACACCATGATCATCGTACCAAATGACAGACTGCTTTATGTCGTTGATAGAAATACCTCGATGCTTGAAGCGTTCCGTGAAGCCGACAACGTTCTGCGCCAAGGGGTGCAGGGGATTGCGGAAATCATCACGGTTCCAGGGCTTATCAATGTTGATTTCGCTGACGTAAAAACCGTCATGAAAGACAAAGGAACCGCCCTCATGGGCATTGGGATTTCAAGTGATGAAAACAGAGCGACCGAAGCGGCCAAAAAGGCCATTCACTCTCCACTTCTTGATGCGAATATCGATGGGGCGACCGATGCCATCGTCAACGTGACAAGTGGGACGGACATCGCGCTTTGGGAAGTTACCGAAGCCATCGAAGCGATACAGGCAGCGTCTTCAACTGAAATCAACGTCATCTATGGAACGACCATCAACCAGGAATTACAAGAAGATGTCATCGTCACCGTCATCGCGGCTGGTTTTGATGAAAACAGAAAAATCGAAATCGAAGCGCTTGGCACGTCCGACTACGTAAGTGAGGAAGAAGAAAGTAGCGCGGACAAAGAGGAAAAACCACCGAAAGAAAAACCGGACAAGAAGTCCAAGAAGAAAAAAGGCAAGAAAAAGGACAAAAAGAAAGACGAAGCTGAAAAAGACAAGGAAGAAAAACCGTCCAAGGAAAACATTCCTTCCTGGCTTCAATCGAGATTCAAATAGCTTAGGGAGTGGATTGCTTTGAACAAGGCACTCATAGAAGAGATTTTAACGTCTCATCCAAAGCTCAGACTCGTGATGGCTTCCAAGTATCTGGAGGCTTCCGATTTCAAAGCTTACATGGACGCCGGGATTCACGATTTTGGTGAAAGCAGGGTTTCACCGTTTCTGCAAAAAGCAGAAGCGCTTGAAAAAGAGCCCATCACATGGCATTTCCTCGGAACCCTTCAGTCCAAAAAAGTCAAAAAGATGATTGATAAAATCGATTGTCTTCACAGTCTTGACAGACTCAGTGTGGCGAAGGAAATAGAGAAACGAAGAACTGAGCCGCTTTCCTGTCTTATCCAGGTGAACATATCGGGTGAAGAAAGCAAACACGGTGTGGCGCCCGGTGAAGTAAAACAATTCATCAATTCGCTGAAATCCTATGAAAAAATCAAAATCACTGGCCTTATGGGCATCGCCAAAAGAACCGATGATGACACAGTTATCAGAAAACAGTTCAGAAGTCTGAGACTTCTTCGCGATGACGTCATGAAGAACCATCCAACAGTGAAAGAACTCTCCATGGGCATGAGCGAAGATTACCAGATAGCCATAGAAGAGGGAGCGACCATGCTCAGGCTCGGTCGAATCCTGATTAAGGAGGGGCTACTATGAGCAAAAAGGAAAAAAGCGCCTACGAACGCACCGAATTCATCAAGATTGACGATGAAAGCGATGTGTTTGAACTCGCGGACAAGCTGATGTTGAGACAACCGCTCATACTTAATTTCGAAGACTTTGACACGGTTGAGAGCAACCGGTTCATCGTCTTTCTCTCAGGGGTCATCTATGCCCTTGATGGCGAAGTTGAAGTGATTCGCAACAAAATCTTCGTTTTCGCCACCAAACCCGATCTGAAAGACAAATCCCTCAGGAAATTCATTAACGAATACAAGGAGTAAATCTTATGAAGTTTTTTCTCGAACTTCTCGTCGAAGTTCTGAATATCTATTTTTACATGATGATAGCCTACGTGCTGCTTTCATGGATTCCATCCATCAGAGAAAGCAAATTCTATTATTATCTGCATCTCATTGTCAACCCATACATGCGACTCTTCAGAGGCCTCGTCGTCATCGGACACTTTGACTTCACCCCGATCCTCGGCTTCATGCTTTATAGTTTCGGGCTCGAGGCGTTTACGCAGTTTGTCGCATCTCTTTAACATAATCCTTGCAATTTGAACCGTGTTTCATTATAATAGTTTAAAGATAAATGAATCTGCGACGCGGACGCGTTTTGAATGTTGCTTGACCAAGAGACCGGATGGTGCTGTGAATCCGGCAAGCCCTTTTGAAAACATCACCGCCGAGATGGAAGCGATTCCCGTATCCCGCGTTAAGGGCAGAGAGCTGGGTAACCGGAAAAAAGGTGGCACCGCGGACTAGACGTTCGTCCTTTTTCCAGGACCCTTTTTTTATTTTAAAAAAACAAAAAAAAGTAGGAGCGTGATTGTCTTGACCGATTACAAAGACACCCTTCACATGCCAAAGACCGACTTCCCCATGCGCGGAAAGCTCGGCAAGAACGAACCCAAAAGGCAAGCCTTTTGGAATGAAGAGAACATCTATCAAAAACGCCTGAAGAAGAACAAGGACAATACCCCGTTTGTCATGCCTGACGGCCCGCCTTATGCCAATGGCAACATCCACATTGGAACGGCGATGAACAAGGTATTGAAGGACATGATCATAAGAAGCCGCAGCATGAAAGGTTACTACGCCCGCTACGTACCGGGGTGGGACACCCACGGGCTTCCGATTGAAACATCCCTCACCAAAAACGAAGGGGTGGACAGAAAAGCGCTAAGCACGGCTGAATTCAGACGCCTGTGCGCCGATTACGCCCTTCGCCAGGTCGACATCCAAAGAGGCCAGTTCAAAAGACTCGGTATTCTTGGTGAATGGGACACCCCATACCTGACACTCAAACCCCACTATGAAGGCTCACAGATGGAAATCTTTGCGGATTTCGTTGAAAAAGGCCTTATTTTCCGTGGGCTAAAACCTATCTTCTGGTCCCCTTCCAGTGAAACCGCCCTTGCAGAAGCGGAAATCGAATACCGCGACAAGAAGTCGCCTTCAATCTATTTCACGTTTGACGCCGTGGATACCGGGGATTTCGAAGGCCCTTTCAAGTTTCTTGTTTGGACCACCACGCCATGGACGCTTCCTGCGAACCTAGCAACCGCTGTTGCGGATGCGATTGACTACGTATTCGTCGATACCGGCAGAGGCATCTATGTCATGGCCGAAGCCTTGCTCGGTGAACTCAGTGACAAACTCGAGTTCGAAAAAGCGGAGATCGTCAGACGCGTCAAAGGCAGCGAACTCGTAGGCCTTACTTACCAGCATCCTTTATATAAAAGAGAAGCGCCGATCTTATCAGGTCATCACGTCACGATTGAAAGCGGGACCGGCCTTGTCCACATCGCACCTGGACACGGTGAAGACGACTTCCTGATCGGCAAAGCGAACAACCTGGATATTCTCTGTCCGGTTGACGAGCGTGGTCACATGACCAAGGAAGCCGGCAAATACGACGGCATGTTCGTCGAAAAGGCCTCCAAGGAAATCGTCAAGGACATGGACGCGCTTGGCTACCTTGAAAAACTTGAATGGATGGAACACAGCTACCCTCATGACTGGCGTACCAAAAAGCCCGTCATCTTCCGTGCGACCAACCAGTGGTTCGCATCGATTGAAAAAATCAAAGACGATCTTGTACGAGAAGTCAAAAACGTCCAGTGGATTCCATCATGGGGCGAAACCCGTATGGAAAACATGGTCAAGGACCGTGAATCCTGGTGCATCAGCCGCCAGAGAATCTGGGGCGTACCCATCCCTGTTTTCTATCACGAAAATGGAGAACCGATTCTTGAGGCTTCAATCGTGAGACACGTGGCATCCCTTTTCAAGGAACACGGATCAAACATCTGGTATGAATGGGACGCGAAAGACCTTCTCCCTGAAGGTTTTGAAAGCGATAAAAGTCCAAACGGCAAGTTTTTGAAGGAAACCGACACCCTTGATGTGTGGTTTGATTCAGGAACCTCACACAAAGGCGGCATGACCGATTTCGGCATGGGCTATCCCGCAGATCTTTACATCGAAGGCTCGGACCAATACCGCGGCTGGTTCAACAGTTCGCTTATCACGGGGGTTTCAAGTTATGGAAAAGCCCCATACAAAAGTGTGCTCACCCATGGTTTCGTCATGGACGAAAAGGGCCGCAAGATGAGCAAATCGCTTGGAAACGTCGTCGATCCGAATGAGGTTTCGAACTCTTTAGGCGCCGATATTCTCCGTCTATGGGTCGCCTCCGTCGATTACCAGGCGGACGTACGCATCAGTGACCGCATGATGAAACAGGTCACCGAAACCTACCGAAAACTCAGAAACACCATCCGTTTCATGCTCGGACTCCTCAATGATTTCGACCTTGAAGAAAACGGTGTGGCCTTTGAAGACCTTGAATCCACGGATCAGTTCATGCTCAGTGAACTCGACGATCTCAAGGAATCTGTCCATACGCATTACGACAACTACGAATTTGACGATGTAACGCGTGAAATCACCCGTTTCGTCACCAACCGCGTCTCAGCGTTTTATCTCGATATCCTAAAAGACATCGTCTACATTGAAGCGAAAGATGACTTGGCAAGAAGAAGTGCCCAAACTGCCGTCTACAAAATCGTAAATGCGCTCCTTCCAATGCTTACGCCAATCATGCCGCATACGACCGAAGAGGCGTATCAGTATCTGCCGGGGCACGCAGAAGAAAGCGTCTATCTTGAAAACATGCCTCGCAGAGCCTACCCTGAAAACAAAGCATTGAAAGAACGCTTTGACGCCCTTCTTTCCATCAGAAACGATGTCATGAAGGCGCTTGAAAACGCAAGAAACGAAAAAGTCATCGGCAAAAGTCTCGAAGCGAAACTGATCCTTTATCCTAGTGACAAAGGAACGGGCGAACTGCTTGAGAGCTTTGACAACCTTGCGCAACTCTTCATCGTGAGCGATGTCGCAATTGATACCGCCTCTGAAGGTGCCAACAAGTATGAGCGTCTCAGTGTGGACGTCACGCCTGCAGAGGGCGAAAAATGCGCCCGTTGCTGGCAAGTGACCGAACTCAATGAAGAGGGAATCTGCGAACGGTGTGCAGAGGTCTTGAAAAAAGACGCTTGATTGATTTTTCAAACAAATTAAAGTATCATGAATAATGAGTGATTGTTGGGAGCATCATCAACCTTGGGGAGGGACCAATCACTTGCAGGCACCACCATATCCCTAAAATAGAAATGAGACTAGACACTATGATTTCAACACCTAAAAAACAGCCTGCACCAAGACTGTTTTCCAAACACAACATGCTGCACGGCCTGATTTACGTTCTCGGGGCATTGTTCATTGCCCTTTCAGTCGTGCTCATCATCAAAAGCAACCTTGGAACTACACCATGGGACACGCTGCATTACGCGATTTATAGAATCAGTCCATTGACCCTTGGGATGTCCACCGCATTGGTCGCCATATCGATTACGATATTCGTCATTTGGTACCGTAAGAGCTGGCGTTATCTTCTCATGGCCATTCCCATACTCATCGTCAGTGTTTTCATTGATTTGTTGTTTGAAGTGATTTTGAAGGATTTTGATCCCGTTGGAAACATCAGGATGCTCGCTTTTGTAGGCGGTTCGCTTTTGCTGCCGCTTGGCGGAACGTTCCTCATTATCAGCAAATACCCTGCCGGCGTCTTCGACGAGTTGATGCTTGCCATCATGAAAATCTTCAAGACGCGCAAGATTCTTTTCATCAGATTCTTTTTGGAACTCTCACCGGTCGTAATCGGACTTATACTCACAGGGCTCTTCCTTGGGACCACCGGTTCGCTCAATTTCGGAACAGCCTACCTGGTCATCATCACAGGACCGATGATGCAATTTTACATGAATATAATTAGGAGGATTAAAAATGAAGATTAACAAGCTTATTGACCACACTTTCTTAAAACCATTCGGAACCAAACCCGACATTGACACATTGCTAGAAGAGGCCATCACCTATGACTTCAAAAGCGTATGCATCAACCCTACCTGGGTGAAATACGCCGCTGAAAGCCTCAAAAAAACCGATGTGCTCGTATGCACGGTCATCGGATTTCCTCTGGGCGCAAGCACCACGCAAACCAAGGTTTATGAAACAAAAGACGCGCTTAAAAACGGTGCAAACGAAATTGACATGGTCCTGAACATCGGCTGGGTCAAAGACGGCGAATACGACCTTGTTGAAAAGGAAATCAAAGCTGTCAAGGAAGAATGCCAGAACCATACGCTCAAAGTCATTTTGGAAACGTGTTTCCTTGAAAAGGACGAGATTGAAGCGTCTGCAAAAGCCGCAATCAACGCAGGGGCTGACTTCGTCAAGACCTCTACTGGATTTGGCACTGGCGGCGCCACTGTCGAAGACGTGAAACTCATGAAAGAAGTAGCAGGCAAGGAAAAAGAAGTCAAGGCAAGTGGCGGTGTCCGCTCACTTGAAGATCTGGAAGCCATGGTTGAAGCCGGCGCGACGCGCATCGGTGCGAGCAGCGGCGTATCCATCATGCAGGGAAAAACAAGCAAGGAAAACTATTAGGAGGAATACTATGAGTACACCACACATCAAAGCGGAAAAAGGCGATGTCGCCAAAACGGTCCTCATGCCAGGCGATCCGCTTCGCGCTAAATACATCGCCGATACGTACCTTGAAAACGTGAAACAATTCAACAACGTTCGTAACATGTTCGGCTACACAGGCACCTACAACGGAAGAGAAATCAGCGTCATGGGAAGCGGAATGGGCATGCCTTCAATCGGCATCTATTCTTACGAGCTTTTCAAATTCTTCGACGTTGAAAACATCATCAGAATCGGTTCAGCAGGTGCCTACAGCGAAGCGCTCAATCTTTACGACGTGCTGCTTGCGGACAGTGCCTGGAGCGAATCCACCTACGCGAAAGTCCAATCCGGTGACTACGACTCACAATACACCTACCCGAGTGACCGTCTCAACGAAAAACTCGTCGCCGCAGCGGACAACCTGGACATTCCAATCAAACGCGGTGTCATTCATTCAAGCGATGTTTTCTACCGTGAAAACCACGAAGAATTCAAAACCATCAACAAGAAATACAAGGCCCTTGCGGTTGAAATGGAATCTTTTGCACTGTTCCACAACGCCAAGGTTCTTGGCAAGAACGCAGCCTGCCTTCTGACCATTTCAGATTCACTGGTCAAAGGCGAAGAAACCACACCCGAAGAGCGCCAGACCGCATTTACCAAAATGATGGAAATCGCGCTTTCACTCGCATAAAGACTAATAAAAAAAGTGCTTCGGCACTTTTTTTTGGAGGCTACCCCGATGAATCTCATCACTCACAAGGAGGGCGCGACCCTCTTTCAAAGCATCCGCACGACCAAATTCAAATCCATGCGCATCCAACTGCGCTTTTTCAGTGAACTATCCCCAAAAGATGCCACAGCGAGAACCCTGATGCTTGCCATGCTCAGTGCCAAAAACGAAGTCTACCCGACGCGACGTGAACTTCTGAGGAAACTCGAAACCCTCTTCGACACCCGGGTATACGGGCGCACTGTCAAACTCGGAAAGAAACATGTCGCCCAGATTGACATGCAGTTCGTAAACCCGAAATACACCGACATTCCTGATACCTTCATGAACGAGGTCATCAATCATCTGAGTACCACATTGAACAGACCTCTTTTTGATGAAACGTCCCTGAAAGAGGAGAAACGCTTTTTAGACGATCACTTCGCCAGCGAATACGCCAACAAGGATATCTACGCCTCAAGACGTTATCAGACCCTTCTTTTCAAGGACCATCCCTACAGAATCCCCGCAAACGGCGAGAGGGAATACGTAAGTGCCATCACCCTTGAAGACATTGAAGAAGCTTATCGCTCAATGCTCAGAGACCCGCTTGTCGTAAGTGTTGTGGGAGATGGGGATGAACCCCTTGAAAACGAAGTGAAAACCCGTTTCAAATCCCAGGGAACAGGTACGCTTGAAGCCTTTTTGGTGCGCCAGAAATTTCCTGTGAGAGAAGACGTGCATGAAACGCTCAAGCTTTCTCAGGACCGCCTTTTCATGACCCTTGAATCGGATACCTACTACACCGACAAGGACGTCTGGGGGATGCGTGTGCTCAATACCCTTTTTGGCGGAGCAAGCGAATCGATGCTTTTTGAAAGCGTAAGAGAAAAACACGGCCTGGCCTATCAGGTCGCTTCGAGCTATCAGCCTTTCACTTCGCTCATTACCGCCATGGCTGGCGTATCACATGAAAATGTTGAAAAGGCGAAGGAACTCATCAAAGAAGAGCTTGAAAAAATCAAAAACGGTGCCTTCACCGACGATGATCTGGATATTGCCAAAAAGAATCTGGCCCAGTCCATCAAGAAAAGCTACGACAGTGAAAATTCACTCGCCATCAAGGCGTTTGTCAGTGAACTCTTTGACGTCCCCCTTGAAAAAGACGATGTACTCAAACTTCTTGACGATGTCAAAAGAGAAGACATAAAAAGACTCGCGAGCACGCTCAGATGGGTCTTCACCTACGCACTGGGAGGGACAAGCCATGCATAAGCACACCTATGAAGCCTACGATGAAACATTTTACGAGTTTCTGGTTCAAGACAGACTCAAAGTCTACGTTGTCCCCAAACCCGGCTTTGCGAAAACATTCGTCAGTGCAAGTGTTCCCCTTGGAAGCGTACATGAAGGCTACAAGGACCTACAAGGCAACACGGTAACCGTTCCACGGGGCGTGGCTCACTTTCTTGAACACAAGCTCTTCGAACGCGATGGCGAGGACATTTCCAAGGTGTTTTCCAAGTATGAAGCGTCCGTCAACGCCTATACGGACCACCACCAGACCACCTATCTCTTCAGTGCGACGGGTCATGTGCTCAAAAACACTGAACGTCTTATTACCATGATGTATTACCCAAACATTACAAAAGAAGGCGTTGAAAAGGAGAAATCCATCATCATAGAAGAGCTCAACATGCACGGAGACGATCCTTATTATCATGCGCACAGAGCACTTCTTAAAAACATGTATACGACCCATCCGCTTCGCGATGAAGTCCTTGGAACAAAGGCGAGCATCAACGCAATGACCAAAGACGCCCTCAATTCAATGCATGAAGCCTACTATACGCCTGAAAACACCGAAGTCATCATTGTGGGGGACGTCGAGCCAACCATGATTGAAAAACAGTTGAATGAAACACTCAACCTTCCCAAAAAGGCTAAAAAGACCCCATTGCCTATTAAAGAAGAAACCTCGACAAGCGTGAACACCCCCTATGAGACGGACACCTACGACATGGAAACACCGCTGCTCATGATGGGCATCAAACTAAGCCCGCACACCTTCAAGGGAAACGCGCCGATCATGCAATTCCTCAAGTATTCAATCGCGCTTGAAGCGGCCTTGTCTACTTCATCAAAAGCGTATGAAACCCTCCTTGAAAAAGGCCTTGTCAATGACGCTTTCGGCGTGGACGTCGTGTTTGAAACGTCTTATGCTCACGGGCTCATGTTCGCGGAAACAAACGACATAGACGCTCTCAGACACGCCGTTTTGAACATTTTAGAAGATGCGAAGAAAACAGGAATCAGCGAAGAAGAGTTCATTCACATCAAAAGAAAAATGATTGGTCATCACATCGGAGCGTTTGACAGACTTGAAACGCTCGCAAGCGAAATCAACGACTACCTTCAGTTCGATCTGTATTTTCACGACCTGCCTTCAATGCTTGAATCCATAGAACTAGGCGAGGTCAACCGTGCACTTAGATCCATTGACAAGGAAACCATTGCCTTTTATGGAGGCCTCCCTGAAGACAAGGATAAATAAGGGTTTTCAACCCCTCACCTTTTTAGTATAATATGAGCAAGGAAAGGGCGTTTTGCCATGGATGAAGAACTAAAGCAATTTCAAAACAGAAAAACACGTGTTGAAGCCCTCCTTTTGCTTGGGGCGTTGACTTTGGTAATCGCCGCGCTTCTTTTTGTCTTTGAAGGCCCATTCATTTTGATTGTCGGCAGCATCATTGTCGGTTCAATCACTGTGTTTTTCGGCTTTTCAAGTTATGTTTCGATTCAGGACGATTTCAAGGACAACGTCTTGAAAGACATCCTGGAAGGCAGTGTTCAAAATGGATATTACGACCCAAGGCAAGGCCTGGGCGAATCACAGGTCTACCAGAGCGAGGCCTTCAAGCAGGCAGATTTTTTCAACAGTGAAGACTTTCTAAGTGGCGCAATAGACGGCGTCTCGTTTGTTTCAAGTGACGTCGTACTGATGCGTCTTGAAAAAGTTTCCACTACGGCCAAAAACGATGCTACAAGCTATACGCCTTACTTCAAGGGCAGAGTCTTCAGTTTTGAATTCAACAAAACCTTTGATGGCGCATTGCAGTTACGTGAATATGGCTTGCCTGCAACCCAAAGACCGTATTCGAAACTATCTTTTGATTCAAAACCCTTCAGCAAGCTATTCACGCTCTACACCACAAAGATAAAAACGGCAAACAACCTTTTGACGAAGCCCCTGCAAGAGGCCCTCTTGAAATTGGAGAAAAACCATCCTGAAAAACTCACCTTCAGTTTCGTCGAAAGCAAGTTCTATGTTGCCATCAACGATTTTCAGAAAACATTTAAGCTTCGCATGTTCAGACCGCTCAACAAAGAGGCCTTGGAAGCGTTCAATGACGACTTGCTCATCCTGGGCGATATTGTGCATACCTTGAAACTCAACCGCAACATATTTGAAAGAGACACCATTGATTTTGCACAAACCGAAAGCTACGATGCGTAAAACGCAAGCATGCTCAAGCTTGCGTTTTTTTATTGCGTCTCTTTAAAGCCTTGGGTATTCGCCTTTGAATTCTGTGAAAAAGCCTTGAAATCTGCTAAGTGTGTTCTTTGAATGCCTATTGTAAGCTTGAAGTATCAAAGGAGGGAACACACATGGTCAATCAAGCAATATTGGTCGGAAGACTCGTTTATGACCCTGAACTACGGGAACTTGAAAACGGCACGAAAGTCACAACGGTCACGCTCGCACTTCAAAGAGGGTTCAAAAGCTCAAAGACCGGTACTTACGAAACGGATTTCATCCGGTGTACGCTATGGAGCGGCATCGCGGAAAACACGGTTCAGTACTGCAAGAAAGGGTCCACAATCGGTGTCAAGGGAAGGCTTCAACAGAAAGTCTACGAATATGAAGAAGAGAAGTCGTTTTCCTACCCCGAAGTCATCGCCGAGAAAGTCACGTTCATCAGCCCAAAACCAAAAGAAGCCTGATAATCAAACGTCCTTCGGGACGTTTTTTTATGAATTGTCCCCTGCTAAGAATGGCCGCCATATGGTATACTGAAACTGTCAGGAGGACTGCCATGAAAACTTATCAGAACTTTTTAACCCATATACTGAAGCACGGGAAACCGAAGGAAGACAGAACCGGCACAGGCACCCTTTCAACCTTTGGGTATCAAATGCGTTTTGATCTGAGAGACGGGTTTCCTTTGCTTACGACCAAAAAAGTGCATTTCAAAAGCATTGTGCACGAACTCTTATGGTTCATCAAGGGAGACACCAACATTCAGCCGCTTGTGAAAAACGGCGTGCGCATTTGGAATGAATGGCCCTATCAAAACTACAAGGCAAGCGAAGCCTACCAGGGAGAAACCATGAAGGCATTCGTAGAAAAAATCAAGAAAGATGACGCTTTTGCGGCCAAGTGGGGTGATCTCGGCCCGGTATACGGCAAGCAGTGGCGGAATTTCGAAGGCAAAAACAAATCCGTGGACCAGCTTGAGTGGGTGATTGAGGAGATGCAGAAGAACCCAAACTCAAGGCGGCTCATCATCAACAGCTGGAATCCAACAGAAATCGATGCCATGGCCTTGCCACCGTGTCATATGATGGTGCAGTTTTACATCAACGACGGTGTGTTGTCCGCTCAGCTTTATCAAAGAAGCGCCGATGCGTTTCTCGGCGTGCCTTTCAATATTGCTTCCTACGCACTTTTGACACGCATGATTGCCCATGTGCTTGATTTGAAACCCGGTACGTTCGTCCATACCGTAGGCGATGCGCACATTTACAACAATCACATTCCGCAGGTGAAAACGCAGCTTGAAAGAACCCCGAGACCCCTTCCAGAGATCGAACTCGATGCATCCGTGAAAAGCCTCTTCGATTTCACCTATGAATCAATCCGACTCAAAGACTATGATCCTCATCCCGCACTCAAAGGGAAGGTGAGCGTATGAGTCTTTCCGTTATCGTCGCCATGGATGAAAACCGTCTCATCGGCAAAGACAACGAAATTCCGTGGCATTTCAAAAAGGATCTCAAATATTTCAAGCGTGTCACTGAAGGCCACACGGTCGTCATGGGCAGAAAGACCTATGAATCCATAGTGAACACCCTGGGAGGCCCTCTTCCAAATAGGGAAAACATCGTCTTCACCCGTACCAAGGAATCCCTTGAAGGCGCGACCATCATCCGCGACGTCGGGGCGTTCTTTCAAGAAGCGAATGAAAGCGATGAAGAAATCTTCGTCATCGGCGGTGCCCGTATCTATACGCTGGCATTGCCTTACGTTGATAGGCTCTACATTACGCATGTTGAAGGTGAATACGAAGGCGATACCTATTTTCCCGACATCGACATGTCCATGTTTGACAAAACCAAGGAAGAAAAAGACGGTCCGCTTACGTTTGCGATTTATGAAAGGAGCACTGAGTCATGACATTCATATTCTTACTTATCTGGGCTGGCTATACGGTTCTTTTCGGCTGGTTGCTTGCGGGGTTTGAACTGACCCTTGTGAGTACACTCCTCTGGCTTGGAACGTTTATCTTCAGTTTCATACTTTCCATACTGACGATGCTTGTTCCCTATACTGTTTACGGACGCTTCGGCGAAAAAGACCGCACCATGGATCCGAAGGCTCACCGCATGATTGATAGACTCCTGCCACTCATCATCAGACTTTTGAGACTCAAAGTCCATGTAAGTGGCCTTGAGAAGGTTCCAAAGGGGAACTTCATCCTTATGGGAAACCATCAAAGCTATTATGAAATCATCGTCATCAAGCATCTGATTACCCATCCCATGCTCTTCATTGCCAAAAGACCCGTATTCGAATGGCCTGTCATTGGCCACTGGGCAAACCTGATTGGCAATGTTCCGATTGACAAACTCGCCGACAGAAGCGCAGCTGAAGCCATCATCAAAGGCATCAAGCAGTACAAAAAAGGCGCCATCGTCACGATTTTTCCAGAAGGAAAGCGTAGCTTTTCAAACGATATGAACCCAATGAAACCAGGGGCTTTCAAACTCGCGATGAAACCAAAAGCGCCAATCGTGGTGTTCACCATCCATGACTTTTACAAGACCTGGAAGGGCTGGCCGTTTAGAAGAAACCACGTCCATGTACACTTTCACGATCCAATCATGCCTGAGGACTATAAGGATATGAACACGGTTGAACTCTCGAAAAGGGTTCAGCGTATGATTGAAAAACAGCTTGCAAGTTATGAAACCGCTTAAATTTACAGTTTTTTAAAGAGCCTATTTGTGGTAGAATATTTAGGATAAAGGAGAGATTCAAATGAGAATGGTAGACATCATAGAGAAAAAAAGAGACAACCATCCATTAACCAAAGAAGAAATTGAGTTCTTCGTAACCGGCTATGTAGAAGGGGACATCCCCGATTATCAGATCAGCAGTCTGATGATGGCCATTTATTTCAATTCCATGAACGAAGAAGAAACGGTCCACCTGACTGAAGCCGTACTTAACAGCGGTGAGACCATTGACCTATCAGCCATTGACGGTGTCAAAGTGGACAAGCATTCCACCGGGGGTGTCGGTGACAAAACCACGCTCGTTCTTGGCCCGCTCGTTGCTTCAACAGGCGCCAAGTTTGCCAAATTGAGCGGTAGAGGGCTCGGTCATACAGGCGGAACACTCGACAAGCTTGAAAGCATCAGTGGATTTAACATTTCGCTTTCCAGCAAAGATTTTGTAAAGCAGGTCAACGACATCAACATCGCCGTTGCGGGCCAGACGAAATCGCTTGCTCCGGCTGACAAGCTTTTATATGCACTAAGAGACGTGACGGGCACCGTCCCAAGCATTCCACTTATCGCGTCCTCGATTATGAGCAAGAAACTCGCAAGTGGTGCGGACGTCATTGTTCTGGACGTCAAAATCGG
>JBNJEC010000015.1:0-22345 GCA_051745505.1 Bacillota bacterium | reverse complement strand
GTGCGTATATCTCAACTATCGAACTGGCCATTGAAAATGGCGCGGAAATCGTAGTAACTCCAGGGTTCCTATTCGAACGTGCAATCTATGAAATGCAAAACGAATACCCTGATGTAACATTCGTTCTTCTGGACGCAGAACCTGTGGATGAAGACGGAAACGTAGAAGTCGCAGACAACACAGTATCCGTATACTATGCAGAACACGAATCAGGGTTCCTTGCAGGGTATGCCGCAGTGCATGACGGATATGAAGACCTCGGGTTCATGGGCGGAATCGCAGTCCCAGCCGTTGTCCGTTTCGGTACCGGTTATCTAGCAGGCGCACATTACGCTGCTGATGAACTTGACAAAACCATTAACTTCCCAGACAACCGCTACACTTACCTCGGAACCTTCGACCCAGGAGACACAGTCAAAACAGAAGCTGCTTCATGGTTTAACGGAGGCACTGACGTAATCTTCGCAGCAGCCGGTGGCGCAGGATCAAGTGTCATGAGTGCCGCTGAAGACCAAGAAGCCATGATGATTGGTGTCGACGTTGACCAGTCAAGTAACAGTGAAACCGTACTTACAAGTGCGACAAAAGCACTTGCGAACTCCGTTCAGGAAGTACTCGATCGCTACTACAATGATGACTTCCCAGGTGGAGAAACCATTCGCCTCGGAGCAGGGAGCGACGGTGTGAGTCTTCCAATGGAAAATTCACGTTTCGACACATTCAGCCAAGATGATTACGACGCTATTTATGGCGAAATCGCGGATGGTACCGTCGTTGTTCCTGAAACATATTCCGATTTGGAATCATTCATGAGCGACAACTCACTCGGTGACCTTGACGTTGAACAAGATAGCGTAGAGCCTGAATAATACAAGCTAAAATTTTTAAAAAAGAATCTTATGTCAAGATAAAAAGGAAAGGATTCCTTTCCTTTTTGTCTATGATATCTTCTTAATGAAAAGAGGTGCAGCAATGACGAACAAAGAGAAAAACCAGGATAACTATGTTATCGAAATGGAACACATCACGAAAGAATTTCCCGGCATCAAAGCCAATGACGACATCACTCTCCGCCTTAAAAAAGGTGAAATCCATGCACTTCTAGGAGAAAATGGCGCAGGGAAAAGTACGCTTATGAGCGTATTGTTCGGTCTTTATCAAGCTGAAGAAGGACAGATAAAGGTCCGTGGTGAAGTAACGAAAATCAACAATCCTAACGATGCAACCAGACTCGGTATCGGAATGGTCCACCAGCATTTCAAGCTTGTTGACAACTTTACCGTCATGGAAAACATCGTACTCGGGTATGAAGACGTTGAAAACGGTCTCCTTACTTACGATAAAGCGTATGAAAAAATCATGGATCTCAGCAATCAATACAATTTGAAAGTTGATCCACACGCTAAAATAGAGGATATTTCAGTAGGCCAGCAACAAAGGGTTGAAATCCTCAAAATGCTTTACAGGAATGCGGACATACTGATTTTTGACGAACCAACCGCCGTCCTTACCCCACAGGAAATCAAAGAACTCATCAATATCATGAAATCTCTCACTCAAGAGGGCAAGTCCGTCATATTGATTACGCATAAGCTTGAAGAGATTCACGCATCTTCCGATCGCTGTACGATTTTAAGACGCGGTCAGCACATTGACACTGTCGATGTGAAGTCCACCACTTCTGAACAACTTGCTGAAAAAATGGTCGGACGCAAAGTATCATTCGGTGTTGACAAGAAAAAGGCAAAACCGGGTGAAACCGTACTTAAGACGGAAAATCTTTCCGTATACAACCCACTCACAGAACAGGATGTAGTCAGGGACATTTCGCTCGATATCAAACGTGGAGAAATTTACTGTGTCGCCGGTATCGAGGGGAACGGACAAAGTCAGCTAGTCTATGGGCTTACAGGGCTTTCGCCCTTGTCAAGCGGGAGCATTCACTTAAATGGAGAAGACGTTACGGAAAAATCCATTAGAGCACGCTCTCAAGCAGGCATGAGCCACATACCCGAAGACAGACAGAAACACGGACTTATTCTTGAATTTACACTTGAGAACAATCTCATCTTGCAAACCTATCAAAGCGACACGTTCTCACGCAATGGTTTCTTGAAATTCGATGCCATTCGCAAACATGCAAACAAACTTATAAAAACTTACGACATTCGCAGTTCGCAAGGCCCCATCTCCCTAGTCAGAAGCATGAGTGGTGGGAACCAGCAAAAAGCCATTGTCGGACGCGAAATTGATCGAGGAAACGATCTGATCATTGCCGTACAACCGACTCGTGGACTCGACGTCGGTGCGATTGAATACATCCACAAACAGCTGATCGCTGAACGCGATGCTGGCAAAGCCGTATTACTGATTTCCCTTGAACTCGACGAAGTCATGAATCTCTCTGATCGCATCATGGTCATGTATGAAGGTGAAAACGTCGGTGAATTCACAGGCGGAGAAGTAACGGAAAACGAACTTGGCCTTTACATGTCAGGTGCTAAGAGGAGGGACCAATCATGAAAGACCTCTATCAGAAAACATTGCATAAGATAGCCGACAGTTCAAACGGCGTCAAAACCATATCAAGCATCACCGCCATTCTATTCGGACTGCTTTTTGGGCTTGTCATCATGCTCATTGCCAATCCTGGAGGTGCCTTTCCAGGTTTTCTAACCATTCTGGCTGGTGGCTTCAATGGCGGTCTCAGAAGTATGGGGAACACCCTTTATTATGGTGTGCCCATCATCCTTACCGGTCTCAGTGTAGCCTTTGCGTTTAGAACAGGGCTTTTCAATATCGGGGCGACGGGGCAGCTGACCGTTGGTGCCTTTACAGCCGTCTACATCGGGTACAATTGGACCTTCCTCGGTCCAATACACTGGATTGTCGCACTGCTTGGCGGAATGCTTGCCGGTGCACTATGGGGCGCAATACCAGGGCTGCTCAAAGCCTACAGAAATGTTCATGAAGTTGTTGCGACCATCATGCTTAACTATATCGGAATGTATCTTGTACGGCTTATGATTTTGACATTCATCTACAACAGTGGTTCAAACGAAGCCCATTCACCTGCTGCATCTGCGCGGCTTCCGAACTTTTTCATGGATACAATCTTCCCAAGATCAAGCGCAAATATCGGGATATTCATCGCCATACTGGCTGTCGTGGTGATTCACACCATACTCAACAAAACCACATTCGGCTACGAACTCAAAAGTGTTGGGTTCAACCGTTCCGCCGCAAAATACGCCGGCATGAACGAAAAGAGAAACATTGTACTGTCAATGACCATCGCAGGGGCTCTCGCAGGTCTCGCAGGGGCTGTCATGTTCCTTGTAGGCGGTAAAAACATGGAACCGGTCAACTCACTCTTGCAAGAAGGATTCACCGGTATTGCGATCGCACTTCTTGGCCTTTCAGCGCCAATTGGTGTCTTCCTAGCAGGAATCTTCTACGGTTCCCTTCAACAAGGTGGGTACTATCTTCAATCATTTGATTTCGAACCCCAAATCATTGATATCATTATCGCAGTTATCATATATTTCTCGGCTTTGTCACTGTTCATGCAACGCTTTGTGGCAGACTTCATCAGCAAACAGATTGAAAAAGATGTCGAGATTGTAGAAGGGAATGAGGCCGCATGAGTGATTTCTTGAATCTATTGTATTTCCTTGTACCGTTATTCCTCGCTTCAGCCGTTCCGCTCGCAGTCGTTGCGCTTGGTGGGCTGTTCAGTGAGAGAAGCGGTGTCATCAACATCGCGCTTGAAGGCATCATGGTCATGGGCGGTTTCGTCGGAATCATGTTCATAAGATTTTTGGAAAACGCCACAGACCTTCCCATGCAGATAATTGCCTTATTGGGACTGTTTGTCGGACTCATTACCGGAGTCGTATTCTCAGTGGCCCACGCATTCGCTTCCATCAACATGAAGGCCAATCAGATTATCTCAGCGACCGCTTTGAACCTCTTTGCGCCAGCTGTAGCAATCTTTACAGCCAGAATGCTCTGGCAGACTGACCGGGTGGTCATCAGTGGAAACTACCGTATAGAGGAAGTAGGATTTTTGGCGGACATCCCGCTTCTTGGGCCATTGTTCTTCCAAAATACCTATCTTTCAACATTCATCGGTGTCGCACTGTTCATTGGTGCAACCATCGTGCTTTACAAAACACGCCTGGGTCTCAGACTGAGAAGTTGTGGTGAAAACCCACATGCCGCCGATTCACTCGGTGTCAACGTTCTCAAGATGCGCTATGTAGGCGTACTCGTCTCAGGTGCCATGGCCGGTATGGGCGGTGTCATATTCGTCCTTTCATTCGCCACACGCTTTGACGCGAATGTCGCAGGGTTCGGGTTCTTGGCACTTGCCGTTATGATTTTCGGTCAGTGGAGACCAAAACGAATCATCGTTGCGGCCTTGTTCTTCGCAACCATGCGCGTTATCGGAAGCGCCTATTCAGGCATCGGATTTCTCTCAGATCTTCCGATTGCCTCAGATGTTTATAGAATGCTTCCGTATGTCGCAACACTCATCGTACTCGCCTTTGCCTCCAAATATTCACAAGCTCCAGCAGCCGCAGGCGAACCATACGATGTTGGTAAACGCTAACCATCCAAAATCCCCTCAATCAGAGGGGATTTTTTTATTTTAAGCTTGTAATTGAGCCATCAAGGGGTTACGATAAACATTGTGAATTCACTTGCCTTTACAAACTGACAACTTATTGTTATACTACGGGTTGTAAAACCTGTACCCAAAGGTAAGAACGGAGTGTTTGTCGTGCAAACTACTAAAAAAGAGCCGCGCTATCAGAAAATCGCCTATGAAATCGCCAAAAGAATCGTAGCCTATCAGTTCAAAGAAGGCGAAAAGCTCAGAGGCCGGTCCATGCTCGCAAGCGAATATGGCGTATCCAGTGAAACCATCAGAAAAGCGATGCGACTGCTCACCAACATCGGTGTCGTTGAAGTCCGCGCAAGAAGTGGAATATATGTTCTGTCTCACAAAGCGGCGACGCTTTATCTCGAGCAGTACAAGAAACGCAATGAAGTCCACAGAATGTTTACAGACACTCAGGAGCTCTTAAAAGAGACAACAAGAAATCATCGCATGCTTGAAAAACATATTGAGACCCTTTTGGAATCCTCCAAAAGCGATGTGTTTCCATTCGATTATTTCACTCTCAAGCTAACCAATCAGGATGAGAATCTTGGTGAAACCGTAAAATCCCTTGATTTTTGGAACAAGACCCATGGACTCGTCCTGGCGATAGAGCATGAAGGCCATCTCTATCAGGCGCCAAACCCGAACATTCCTTTGGAAGCCGAAATGACACTTTATGTCCTTGGGGATGATTACGTCAAGAAAACCACCGAATCCCTTTTCGGTCGTGATTAGAAGCGAAATATTTCGCTTCTTTTTCTTTATATAATACATCAAGCACGCTATAATAAAGGTAATTGGAGGGTTGCACATGAAAGATATCAATCAAGACATCCGAGTCGCGTATTTCTTTTCCATTGCGGCATTCATGACCATTCTTGCGTTCACAATCACCGGTTTTGCGAGTGACGTGTCGACCGGTCTGGTACTGCTTAGGAACTATGGTATTGCCATTGGCGCAATTTCGATTATCTTCACAAGGACAGCCAATCGAGAAAATCTGGATCGTGAGAACAAAGTCGCACTTTCCATGGCGTTCAAACTTGGTCTCTTGAATGTGGGACTGAGCCTGCTTTTTTTCCTTATTTTCGCTTTCATGCTTTGATCAAAGCGATTGAAGACCTCTACGGAGGTCTTTTTTATTCAGATGATTTCTGATAGAAACGTTTACATTTTATCTCTTGAATCATGCGTTTAGATAGCAATATCAACAAATTACCCACCCAAAGGGTTTTTCATGAGGAATATATGTCTTTACAAACTGACAACCCTATGCTAATATTAGGGTTGTAAAAATACAAAGGAGTGAAATTTTATGAAATTATTCAAAAAACTTGCAGCCTTGACTGCAGTATTCACGCTTTCATTCTCACTTGCAGCTTGTGCCGGTGGAGACGATGACACCATCACACTCGCAGCTGGTGACTGGGAAAGTGTTCAGATTCACAATGAAATCGCGATGTATATCATGGACCATGGATATGATCAGGATGCAGAACAGGTTATAGCGGATACACCCGCGCAGGTCCAATCCCTAAGAAACGGATCATTCGATATGCTGCTGGAAATGTGGCAAGCAAATGTCTCTACTTATGATGACGATGTTGCTGCTGGAGAGTATCATGAAGTGAGTGTAAACTTCGTCGACCCTGGACAAGGCCTTTACATTCCGAAATACCTTCAGGATGAACACGATATCCATACTATTCAGGACTTGAATGATCACAAGGAACTGTTCGAACACGCAGAAGCTAGCGGCGACAAAGGATTGGTTTTTGGAGGCCCTGAAGGATGGGCCGCCACCGATTTCCTCAATACCAAGTTTTCCAACGAAGAGGATTATCCAGAGCTTTCTGAAAACTTTGAGTTCTATCCAATGGGTTCTACAGCCGTATTGAATCAAAGACTTCAACAGGCTTATGATGACGAAGAACCATGGGTCGGGTATCACTGGGCACCTACATGGCCTCACGCAGTCATGGATCTTGTTTTCCTCGAAGATGAACTTGATTATGTAGCTGAAGACCACGAGTCCCGTGCTGTTGGTGACTTGCCCGCAGGTGATGTTACCGTGGTAGTGACAGATGGATTTGAAGAGAATTATCCAGAAATCCATTCATTTATCTCCAATTATGCGACCAGTACTACCATTACCTCTGAAATGATCAATTATGCTCAGGGAGACGGCATTGAAAACAGAGATGCTGCCATATGGTTCCTTGAAAATTATCAGGAAGTATGGACAGAATGGGTACCTCAAGACGTTCAAGACAAGGTTCTTGATGCACTTGCAAACGAATAATAACAATTAAAAGGTTTTGCAGGTGGTGTAAAAACCACCTGCACTTTTTAAGAAAAAATATCATTTATTTGATGTTTTTCTTAAAAAGTAGACTATAATTAAACTACAAATATCACTATAAAGGAGTAATGATTATGTTTAGGATTATGAACGCATTGATGGAATATCCTGAAAACTTTACCATCGACATAACCGGACCGATTGACAACATCGTCGATTGGATTGGTGAGACATTTCGTGGACTTCTCGATGCTTTTGTCGTATTTTTCACATTTGTTTTAGACAACGTACAGTTCTTTTTGCAAATCGTTCCTTGGTGGGTTTACATACTTGCCGTTGGAATCGCAGGATGGAGACTCTACAGATGGCCGACAGGTGTTGGTCTCGGAACGCTCGTTCTGGCCATAGGTTTGCTAGGCTACTGGGAAGGCACCATCTATACACTCACCATAATTCTGGTAAGTGTAATTATCAGTTTCGTCGTAGGCCTACCACTCGGAATTCTGATGGCAAAATTCAATAAGTTCGAAATAATATTGAAACCGATTCTTGACATGATGCAGACTTTGCCATCATTCGTCTATTTGATCCCTGCTCTTATGCTTTTCAATACATTCGGACGCGTACCAGCTGTGGTTGCGACCACGATTTACGCCTTGCCACCGCTCATCCGTCTTACCTACCTCGGAATCAAGAATGTTGACGAGCAGGTTGTGGAAGCGGGCATGTCGTTTGGTTCAACCCCGATGCAGATGCTTTTCAAAATTCAACTGCCACAAGCCATGTCTACCATCGCAGCCGGTGTCAACCAGACTACCATGATGGCTGTTGCCATGGTCGTTATCGCATCCATGATCGGTGCGCGTGGTGTTGGGAACGATGTCTTAAGAGCCATTCAGCAGCTTGACGTTGGAACGGGCTTTGCAGCCGGGTTCGCCATCGTATTTCTGGCCATTATTCTGGACAGACTGCTTCAAGGCATCGCAAACAAGCTTGATATGACCACTCAGGAAGGAGAGGATGCATAATGGCACAAGGTGTAAGCATTAAGAATCTAAGTGTTATTTTTGGAAAAGAAAAACAGAAAAAAGAAGCGCTCGAACTTCTTGATAGCCATTCTCCTTTGGACATCAGAAAGAAAACAGGGGCCACGGTCGCTGTTAAGAACGTGGACTTCGAAATAGAAGAAGGCGAACTATTCGTCATCGTGGGGCTTTCAGGAAGTGGGAAGTCGTCGTTCATCAGAACCCTCAATCTTCTCAATCGTCCTGCAACAGGGACCATCGAAGTCGGTGGCCGTTCGCTTACGGACATGAGCAAGGAGGAACTCCGTGAATATCGCAGAAACGACGTATCCATGGTCTTCCAGCATTTCGGTCTTCTCAGCCACAGAACCGTCCTTGGAAACGTTGAATACCCGCTTGAAGTCCAGAAAGTGGACAAGGAAGAAAGAAGAAAACGTTCCATGGAAGCCATCGAACTTGTTGGTCTTGGAGGATGGGAGCACCATATGCCAAGTCAGCTATCAGGCGGCATGAGACAGCGTGTAGGCCTAGCCCGCGCACTGACGAATGACCCTGAGCTTCTGCTTATGGATGAACCTTACAGTGCACTTGACCCACTCATCAGACGCGAGATGCAAAATGAACTCTTGAAACTTGAAGATGAAATGGATAGAACCATTCTCTTCATTACCCATGACATGAACGAAGCGTTCAGAATGGGAGACCGCATTGCGCTTCTCAAAGATGCTGAACTCGTACAGCTTGGAACCCCTGAAGAATTCTTCAAGAATCCAGCCAACCAATACGTCAAGGACTTCATCGCTGATGTTGACAAGACTCGTATTCTCAAAGTCAGAAACATCATGCGAAAACCGACTGCTGTAGCCCACCTTGGCGACAGCCGAAAAGACGTGCTTGACACGGTTGAGAAAAACGATATGCAGTTCATCTATGTCACAGATGACAAGCGTTACTTCAAAGGCTTTATCACCCATGAAAAACTGAAAAAATCAAAAGCCAAGAGCATTGACAAACTGATCGAAAACGATGAAACCCAGATTTACAGAAACGATTACCTTCAAGATGCCTGGGGCAAACTGAGCAGTGCTACATTCGACCTCCCTGTCGTAGACGGCAAAGGGCGTTTAAGAGGCATCCTCAACCACGACAACGTTGTCGATGCACTTGCCAAGTAAGTTTCAAGCCATACAAAAACCGGAGTCGATTATATCGGCTCCGGTTTTATAGTGTGTTAGGACTCAATCTTCAAGTCATCATAGGTATCTTCGCTGTTGAACTTGTCTACTACATAAGAGCAGAGGGGTCTCACTTTGTAGCCGTTCTTTCTTGCATATTCCGCAAAGCGATCAAGCAGTTTACGAGCGATACCCTGCCCTCTGAGTACCGGATCGACGAACGTAGAGTTCGCAATCAAAGT
This sequence comes from Bacillota bacterium, assembly GCA_051745505.1. Taxonomy (GTDB): domain Bacteria; phylum Bacillota_I; class Bacilli_A; order Izemoplasmatales; family Izemoplasmataceae; genus M55B118. The sequence goes on along the minus strand of JBNJEC010000015.1, from coordinate 12,932 downwards.
CGTATCGTCTTCAAATGAATAGCTTAAATAGGCGATGATTTCGCCGTTCTCATTTTTAATCAGGAATCGATTGTCTTCATGATTTATGTCCATTGTATGCCTCCTTTGGTTGTCTGGATTTTTCTATATTCATTATACCGCATATGAGCCTCAATTGAAAATGAACAGGTTGACATACATAAGAAAAAAGCTTATAATTAATTTGTAATGATTACACTATTGAAATGAAACAGGAGGTAATAAATATGGAAACTACTCAACTATTGCGTGATTACGGAATTCGCCCTTCGTTTACAAGGGTAAGCATCTATGATTACTTGAAAAACCATAGAATCCACCCCAGTGCCGAAGATATTCATAGAGCCCTTTCTCCAACCATCCCGACATTGTCAAGAACCACTGTTTACAATACCCTTCATCTGCTTGTCAGCAAGCAGTTGATCACAACGCTCGATGTCGAAGAAGAGCAGCAGCGCTATGATATTCCAGATCATCCGCACGCACACTTCAAGTGTCGCCAGTGCAATGATGTCTATGATCTTGAAGAAATCGCTCCATCACGCATCCCTGAAGACACACTTCCAGGTTTCAGTGTAGAAGAAGCGAAACTTGTCTATTACGGTCTATGCCCCAAATGCCAGCAAACCGCATAGGTTTGAAATAAAAATCATTAGGAGGACTATTATGGACGATATGAACGAACAAAGCACCAAAGAGCACCCTAGAATGCCCCTTATTGGAGACGATGCGCCACAATTTGAGGCAGTCACTACACAAGGAAAAATCAATTTTCCTAAGGATTACAAAGGCAATTGGGTTATTTTGTTTTCGCATCCGGCAGATTTTACACCCGTATGCACAACCGAATTCATGACATTTGCCAAAATGCAGGATGAATTCAAAGCTTTGAACACTGAACTGATTGGTCTTTCAGTCGATTCACTTCATTCACACATCGCATGGCTCAGAACCATTCGCGAAAAAATCGAATTCAACGGTATGAAGAACTTGGATGTCACGTTCCCTCTCATTGAAGACATCACCATGGATGTTGCCAACAAATTTGGCATGATTCAGCCAAATCAATCCGATACGCAAGCGGTAAGAGCGGTATTCGTCATTGACCCTAAAGGGAAAATCCGAACCATTCTATACTATCCGCTATCCACCGGGCGTAATTTTGATGAGCTCAAGCGTATTATCCAGGCGCTTCAAAAAACCGACAGCGACGGGGTTGCCACACCTGCTGACTGGCGTCCTGGAGATGACACCATCGTGCCTCCGGCGGATACGATGGACGTTGCCAAAGAACGTAAAGATGAAGGCGTCGACGGAATGTACTGTCTTGATTGGTTTATGTGTTTCAAAAAAGAATCCAAATAACAGCTCTTCCTTTCTACCCTGTGCAACATTCTGCACAGGGTAGTTTTTTAATGGGCTTTGTGGTAAAATTGACTGTGTGAAAGGGCGATGACAATGAAAGAGATATATGCCAACGGATGGCGCAGTTTCAAGCTGATAATGGATTTTGAGAATTACACGAATAAAGAACGGATGCTTAAAGGATTTTTGATGCCGTTCATACTGCTTATCAATGCGATTCTTTTCGTTTTGATTTCTGTTTTTTACCTGATTGAAAGACTTTTTGCAAATGTATTCAGAGTCTTTATCAAGATTCAGTCTGCATTGTTTCAAAAACGGATGCTTTTAACCGAGGGAAAGAAACGTCTGATGACATTTCTCGCAGTCGTTATATTCATTCTCTTCTCTCCGTTTATTCTTGTTTACTACACAAGCATGGGCCTTAAGACAATGGGCAAGATTCTCATGAAGAAACTTGTTTTCAAAGTTGACTTTACCAGACATTATACCGTGACGGATGTCTATGTTTTTGACGATGCAAATGTCCATACGACCCAAAAAGTCAGCGGCATGATGAAAGATTTGAATCAGTCACAAGCACTTGGACAGGCCCTCGAATCCATCATGAATGAGCAAAACGATCCCAAAAACAGAAGACGTTAACTAAAACATTTAGACTTGAAAGTGGTGGCACCCCATGCATGATTCCTATATTGATTTCATCTATTCCGATGAAATACTCGATTGGATTGACTGGGCAAGAGCAATCAGAAATCATGATCTCAATCAATTCATTGAACTTTATGATTCGCTCGATGAAGCGTCTGAAACTCTGTTTGATCCCATTGAACTTGCGATTGCCTATGACAGTGAAAACATCTTCGATTATCTCATCGAACACTATGATTATACAAATTTCACCAACACACTCGACATGACACTGCTTGAGATTATTCTCGTCTTTTCAAGGGAACAGTTTCTTATTTCGGCCCTTGATCGGTTCACCTTCAGTGACGAACATCTGTTCAGAATGTATGAATACATCATTACCTACAAGGACAGCGATGATTTCAAACAGCTTCATTCTCGCTATGGCGTGTCTGAAGGGTATACGAAATGGCTGTTTTTGAAGGCACTTGAAGACAGAGACGCTTTGGAATATCTCATATCCATTCACGGAGACGAGTGGCTTTTTGATTATGATGTCGTATACGATCTCGTGACCGCGCATCCACAACTGCTCGATCTCATTGAAGACATTGCATCCCTCGATGATTACATGGATACGGATTTTTTCTCCAAGATTGTCAAACTGGAAAAACTTGATGACATAGTGAATGTCATCACATTCCTACTCGATCACGGGTGGGATTTGAACACGCACAACCGTTTCGGTCTCACGTCCATGCACATGGCTCTCAGACATGCTCAAAGCGCCGACGTCATTTATGCACTCAAGGATTTGGGAGGTGATTTGAACGTTCCTACCAGTCTCGGCTACAAAGCGGCTCATCAACTCCTTTTAAGAGAAGCGGAGTTCACTCTCGACCTTTCTGAAATCATTGATTTCAAGGCAAAGGACGGCTTCGGACTCTCACTTCAGGATTATGATGAGATGCAGCGTGAAAAAGAACTCAAAATGGAAAATGTCATCAGCATCGTAAGAGTGGTCACCAATATGGAAGAAAGCACCCTTTACGAACTCAATGAAGACGAGTTTTACAACCTCATGTTCATGAGCGGTATCGGCATTTTCTTTCCGTATCTCACCATGATTACGACCGCTTCCAAGCAAATCAGCAACGTACTCATGCACGAACTTACCACACTTGGCATCGATGTAGGCGACATCCGAGCTTTCAAAGACATGTTTGGTGATGATTTCAAGCAGGAAGTACAGACCACGCTCGCACTTGGCATGGAATTTCACCAGATCAGTGACAGTTTGCTTGAAACCTTGGCTGATTTCGCCAAATATCACGACACGAGCATTGCCATTGAAAGTGAATCAAACCAGGTTAACCGCATGGGTGAAATCACCATTGCGATTGACAAGGACGGAGTCATCCGCAAGCACGCCATCATCAATACGACCCTTCTTGATGTTTTTTACATCACCCATTACTACGGTGTGCCGATGGAAAATGTCGAATATGCACCCGTTTTCAACAAATCACAGAGGTTCCTAAACTAAGAGGGAAGTGATTGTATGTTTCACAAACACCATATGACAACGGGAGCCTGGCTTTTGTTCTTTTTCCTCATGGCCATTCCCATGGTCAATATTGTCGTCATCATTCTGATTCTGCTCGATCGCACCTACAACCCATCGCTTAGAAATTTTATCAAGGCCTACATCGTTTTGATCATCATAGGCTTATTTGTGCTATTTGGTCTTTGGAGCTTCATCGCGGAAATTCTAAGACAAGCCTTGGAAGAAAATGATCAAGTCACAATCGCCCTAACACAGTATCTATACTAAAGAAAATGAGGTTTGAAAATGCAAACAACGGACAGCAAAAGCATCGCACTTTTGATTGACGCGGAAAACATCTCCCCAAAGTACATCGAATACATCATTGATGAAGCCAACAAATACGGCAAAATCAATTACCGACGTGTCTATGGCGACTGGACCACGGACAATCTCAAGCGATGGAAAGAAAAAATGAACGAATTCGCCCTCACTCCGGTTCAGCAGTACGCTTACACTTCCGGGAAAAACGTGTCCGACTTCACGCTCATCATTGATGCGATGGACATTCTCTATTCAGGCAAGGTCAACAGTTTCTGCCTTGTGACTTCGGACAGCGATTTTACGAAACTCGTCACAAGACTGCGCGAAGACAACATGTTTGTTTTCGGCATGGGAGAGAGCAAAACACCGATTTCACTCGTCAATGCATGTGAAGCGTTTGGTTATCTTGACAAAATGCTCGCAGACGACAAGGCGGAAAACGGCAAAACTGAGAAAAAGCCTGCCAAGAAACCTGCCAAAAGCACGAGCAGCAAAAAGGACACCCCTTCCAAAAAAGAAAAAGTCCAAAGCAGCATTACCCCCATCAGCCGCATTGAAAATGAACTGAAAAATATCATCGAAACCAACCAGGAAGAAGACGGCTGGGCATATTGGAGTATCGTCGCGGACTTGCTTCAAAAGAAATTTCCCGGGTTTCACCCGAGAAACTATGGCAAGAACATCAAACCCCTGACGTTTTTCAAGCAAAACAAGAAATTCAGTGTCAAAATTGAAAACAAAGTCGCTTACATCAAGAACAAGGAGTAGGTGAAGAGATGGACAAAACCTACAATAGTCTTTTTCTTACAAAAAAGCAGTTCACAATAAGTATCCTGGTTCTTGGCATCTTCACCGGTGCAGCAGCGTATCTTTTGATCAATGCGTTTTACAGAGGTGAACACTGGTATGTGTTCGTGGATTCTGAACTTGTTCGATATCTTTTCCTTTACATTGTAGGTGTTGCGATTGCCGCGCTCTATTTTGGTCGCGATTACTATTTTGTAAATGCACTCGAAGTCAGTTTCGAAGACGAATTCATTCACTTCAAGGGACACTGGATCAATAAGCGTTTCCACGTAGCTGATTTGAGGGATTTCAGGCCCAGTCGTGTCATCTACGGGTGGTTCAAAAAGGAAAAACTTATTTTTCGATTCAAAGACCGTAGTGATAATCGCAAATACCAGATGTTTCTCATTCTCGAGAAGACGAGCGCCCCTGAATTTGAAAAGGCACTGGTCGAAGCGAGAAAAAAAGTCGTAGAAGACTCTTGAAATATAGAAAAAGTCGCGAATCTGCGACTTTTTTTATATGAACAGATACCGATATGTAAACGTTCTTACTGCGAACTGATAAGCATTCATCCTTGTAAAGCGCACCGTTTTCATGTCTTAATCCGACCCTTCTACCATTGAATAAAAAAGCTTTACAAAGCCGTGAAAACGTTTTAATCAAATCATCCCTTGAAACTTCTGTATCACAGGCGTACAATGCGTAATGGAGTAAATAAGGAGATGTAATATATGGATGTATTTGAATTGTTGCTGTACCTCGCAATAGTCCTTTCGGTGGGCTATTTGTTTGGTAAACTGGCAGAAAGATTCAAAATCCCGGAGATCACAGGCTATCTCATAGTCGGTGTCATTTTAGGCCCAAGCGTTCTTGGGGTCATTGGCGAAGAAGCCATTAGCAAGTTTCATATCATATCAAATGTCGTACTTGGAATCATAGCGTATCAGATTGGTACTGAACTATGGCTTCCAAAACTCAAAAAAAGCGGCAGAATGATTCTGATCATAACAACTGTCCAAGCACTCGTAACGGCTGCCATTGTCGCAGCTGGTGTCATGATATTTGATGGAAGGCTCTGGCTCGCACTTGTCCTTGGTGGCATCGCAGTCGCAACCGCACCAGCCCCTGTCATGGTCATGATCAAGAAAATGAAAGCCAAGGGAGAACTAACAGATACCGTCATCCCCATTGTAGGCATAGACGATATCTTTGGCGTTATCATTTTCGCCTTGCTTTCAAGCATTGCGATTGGCCTAGTGAACGGCGGGGAAGCGAGTCTCGCCCAATCACTCATCGTATCCTTAGAAGAAGTGGTTCTGTCAATCGGTGTGGGTGTTGGTTTTGGTGGCGTGCTCGGCATGGCCAGTAAGTACCTCATCAAACACTTTGACAAGGAAGACAAATACGTTGCGTATCTGACGCTTTCTCTATCCTTTATCCTGGCGTCTGTTTGGCTTGCGCATACATTCCATCTTTCCATGATTTTGGTACCTATGGCCATCGGAATGACGTTTACAAACCTGATTCCGAAAGAAACGTTCAAGATTCAAGGGTCTGCGCTGAGTAACTTTGCCGGACCGCTCATCATCTTGTTCTTTACAATCGCCGGCATCGAACTTTCACTTGAAGTTCTCATGAGTGCAGGGCTTGTAGCCGTCATCTATATCGTCTTGAGAGCCGTTGGTAAGATTGGTGGTTCCTACGTGGGTGCGAGAATGTGTCACGCATCCAAAAAGGTAAGGAACAACGTAGGACTTTGTCTATTGCCACAAAGCGGTGTGGCCATCGGGATGATTGTCGCCGTTGTCGCCGCATTCCCAGGTCCTCAAGGTCAACTGGTTCAAACAGTGGTCCTTGCAGGAATACTCATATTCGAACTGACCGGACCTGCGATTTTCAAATTTACCATCGAACACGCGGGCGAATCAAGAGAAGAAAAGCGCGAAGTTGCATTCAATACAAATACAGGTGCAGCATCTCAAGCGCTTCAACAACAAAACTAATCCACTGCCATGCCTTGCGCATGGCTTTTTTTTATGCATAAAAAAAAAGGGGTCAACGAACCCCTTTGATCTGTCTCTCGTTCATGTAATGAATGAGTTTTTGAGATAAAACTATGGGTTTATCAGCGATTTCATCAATCGTGTCAGCTCCGATGAGTGTCATGATTTTCTTGAAATCGCGAATGAAATAATCAAAAATGCGCACAGCCTCTTCATGGGTATTGTTTTTGACGAGTTTCAAAAAGTACCCTGACATACCAACCATGGAGGCTCCGAGTCTCAAAGCCTTGACGGCATCCAAAGGATTGCGCACACCGCCACTTGCGATGATTGTGAGCCCACTGACTTGAGTGGCCTCCAGAAGACTTTCCACTGTAGACTGTCCCCAATCACTGAGATAATCCATCGATACGCGGCGTCTCGCGTTTTCAATGCTTGCGAAGTTTGTCCCACCACGTCCCGAAATGTCTACGTTGGTAACACCAAGCGTCTTGAGCCTTTGAAGGGTATCACGGGACATTCCGAATCCGACCTCCTTGACGACAATAGGCACATCGAGCGATGAAGCGATCTTTTGGATGTTCGCCTTTACAAGTGAGAAATCACGGTCGCCTTCAGGCATGATCAGTTCCTGGACGGGATTCAAATGAATCTGAAGAAGCGATGCATCAATGAGTTCAATCGCCCGTCTTGCAATCTCCAAAGTGTTTTCACCACCAATATTCGCCATAATGAAACCATCGGGATGAATTTCACGGACGATTTTGAAACTCTCTTCCCATTTCCGGTCACGAAGGCCCGCCTTCACAGAGCCTAGCGCCAGGGGAAGATTGAAGTGTTTGGCAAGCATCGCGAGACGCTTGTTGATTTCATAGGCATGAACGCTCCCTCCGGTCATGGCATTGATATAGATGGGAAGGCTGAAGGTCTGATTTGCAAATGTCTTTTTCACGTTCACATGCTCCACAGAACTCGCCGCCAAAGGATCATGAATAAACCGGATTTCGTCAAAATCGTTGTGCTTGAACGTTTGATTCAAAGCGCCACTTATATGGTCATCTTTTCTATTCACTTTTCACACCTCCAATTTCTATAATGGGATAAGGGGTAGCCATGAAATGCTGTTTCGCCTGAACCGCGTCTTTTTGTGTGTCAAAAAAAGCAATCACGCAATCCCCGCCTCCGGCTCCTGAGAATTTCGCTTCGCCCTCAAAGGAACGCAAAGTCTTGACAAGGGTTTCGATGGGTTCAGTGATGACCGACAGGTTTTGTTTGTGTGAAAACTGATGCATTTTGTCATGAATGTCATCAAGTATTTTCACTTTTGGCACATGCCTCAAGGATTTGTAAAATAACTGGGTTTTAAAATTCATGAATGCCTTCAGTGCTTTCCTGTCTTTTAAAGAGACTTGGTTTTTGTAGGACTCAACCAGTGAAATGGAAGAAGAGGGTTTGGTGGAATTCACTGCAAATCCGTATATGGACGGGGGAGCAAAAGGCACGATTTTCAAATCTTTCCATGGTCTTTTTATCAGGCGAGTTAATGGATCATTGACATGTTTTTGAAGCCACCGTTCATCAACCTTTCGGTAAAGCACCCACTGACTGTACGCATGCACACTCAAATCCCCAAATGATGTCTGTTTGTTCAAGTCATACTGAGTCAATACGGAGAGCTTGAAGAGGGTCATAGGTGAAGGGTTCAAACCGTGAAAGACAAGGATGGCCTTGATGATGCCCACGCTGAGTGCTCCGCTCGAACCAAGACCAAGCTTGAACCGGTCGGTATCAAGTTCGCTTTGAATGGTCAGAAGAAAAGGTTTTTTTACAATATTCTGACTTTCAAGATATTTCAGGGCCATCACGTAAGGCTTATAGATGTTTGAAGGAACACCAAGAGAAGAGAGGTTTCGAACACCAAGCATTTTAGAAGCAACCCGATCGATGCTGGCCGGGCGTATATCAAAATGCATGTGGCGTCTGACCGGGGCCAGAATGGCGTGGCCGCCTTCTATGACACCGTATTCGCCTGTGATATAGAGTTTTCCGGGAATGCTCACTTTCATAATAGATGGGCTCCTTCCTTCGAAGGTTTGAGCGGACCGAGAACCTTGTAGCCTTCACGTTCCATTCCAGTCTTCAAAGCCACAACGTCTTTAGTGGTTGTTAAAATCTTCACATTGGGCCCTGCATCCATGGTAAAGTAGCCTTCATAGCCGGCCTGCCTTGACGCCCTTACAAATTGAATGACCCTGAACGATGCATCACCCATGTAGCGTATAGGGGGCATTGCGCCAAGCATTGCGCCGTGCATGGCAAGGGCGTTTTCTTCGCTGATTGAACCGACATCACTGAAATTTCCGTTTTTGAGGGCGGTTTCAAGATGTGCAACGTGGACATTGGAATGATCGACAAACGCTTGATAAAGCGTCGAAGTACTGACTACGTCTCGCATGGCCTCACGGCTTGAAAGAAGCTTTTTATCTTCATCAATCACGACGACGAGCAGACGGTAATTTTCAAGCTCCGCCTCCACATGGGTGACGTGTCCATCCCGGTTGAAACGGTTTGCGCCCCCATAAAGACTTCTAATTGCAGACCCGGACCCTTTTCTGGTGAGCGTTTCAAGCGTCTGCTTGTCAAAATCGCATGCGAAATATCGGTTTGCGGCGGTCGAGAGTGCCGCAAAGGCAGACGCACTTGAAGCGAGACCGGCCGCGGTTGGAAAATTGTTGAAAGACCGTACCACTACATTGATGGGCGCTTTTGTAAACTGAGAAAGGAATGCTTTCACCTTTTCTCGGTCTTCGACGGTCGCCGCTTCACCATTCAAATAAAAGCTGAAACCGTCACTCTCTTCTATCGATGTGACGGTTTCAAAGGTATCCCAGGTAATCGAGAGAGAATCGTTGTAGGGCAGGACGTTTGATGGATCCTTTTTTCCGAAATATTTGATGAGTGCGATATTCGGATGGGCTTTTGCGGTGATTTTCATTGTATCATTCCTTCATAATCTGCTGATCCAAACCGGAGCGTTGTGGGTATTCACAAATGCTTTTTCAATGGATTTGGCCTTGTCTGGCGTATCTGTGAGCGCAATGACACACCCACCCATGCCCCCACCGGTGAGTTTGGCCGCGAGTGCGCCGCGCTCCAAAGCGGTCTCGATGTAGCGGTCGGTTGTTTCGGTGGAAAGCCCAAGGTGGCGCAACCCTTCCATGAATCGGTTCATATGATCCGCTAGCTTTGGAACATCGTTTTTGCGAATGCTCAAAGCAGCCTTCTCACTGAGTGCTCCAAGGCGATTGAGAAGTGGTGTGAAAAAGCCTTCCCCACCAAATGTCGCAACGTGCGCGACGCTTTCCTTTGTCGGAGTCCGCTCCATGGTGTCCGCAATCACCAGATACGCATCCAAATGCATTGGAAGCGTGGTCTTTTCCTCTTTGGAAAAGACAAAAGGCGTATCATGAATGACGGTGAGTGCGTCAATCCCACTTGGGTTGTCATGGGTGAGGCGCTCAAAATACTGAACCCATTTGAAAAGCGCACCATCATCGAGCTTCAGGTCGTATTTTGCTTGGTAGGCCCTCACGACGGCGGTAGCCAGAGCTGCAGAAGACCCAAACCCCGCACCGATAGGGATGTTTGATTCAATGGTATGCGTATGCGGAGGAAACGCATAAGTTTCCTGCAAGGAGTCAACCAGCTTTTCCAAAGGGTTCATCGTTTCAGGGAGCGTGGTGAAATTTCCTGTATGGAGGGTGCTTTTTACGGAATTCTCTTGGTCTTCTTTGAGTGTGCAGCGTGTCGTCAAATCGAATACTGGAATGGCAATGGCTTTGTGACCATAGACTACACTGTGCTCACCAATCAATATGATTTTGGCGTGGGCTGAGCCTGTCATCTAAAACCCACCCACCAGGATGTTAACGATTTGCGGAGCCGCATAAAGACTCATGAACTGTACGCCGTAGTTCACACCCATGCGGTTCAGGGTACCACTCACAATGCCGATGAGCATGACACCAAAGATGTTGATAAGCCCCGCGTCAATGAACGCAAGAAGCACGATGAAGGCGATGAAAAGCCCTAGTACGGCTTCGTGTGGGATGTACTTCATAACGGCCCTTGTGATGTTGAGGGCGTATTTCGATATCAGGGTATAGCTGATGATCAGTGCAATAATCGCCCCCAAAATCACCGCAAATGAAAATTCGAAGAATCCAAGAAGATGGTGAATGTTGCTATCAAGGTTGAAAACGGGCTCTGCTCTGAACAAGGCGTTCCCGGGTCCAATTGCGACCGGTGAAAGCGGAATTCCAAGTGCAAGCAAGGGAATGATGATCCCTGAGAGGTACGTCGCCTGAACGACCGCACTCATGGTGGTCACCGACATCGTCGCTCTTTTGAGCGGATCCTTGAAACGCTTGTTGAAGCTTTCCCCAATCAGTATGGTAAGCCCTACGGGCGACAATACGAAGAGAAAGTTGACAATCAAGGCGCCAACCCCCGCATGGGAGCGTTCTTCCTTGGAAAGCATCTTGAAGGGATTGTTTGAAGACGCTGTGTCTTTTCTTGGAATGGAAATATCACTTTTATCCTCAATGATGCTCTCCTGGTAAGTTTTAGGGTTCAATAGTCGGAAAAGCGATACCAAAAGCGGTCCCACGGTGATTCCCAAAAAGAAAGAAACCGTGACCGTGGTGCCTTCTTCAACCACACCCGTGCCCCAATATAGGTGTCTTAAGCTCATGAAAAGAAGGCTCAGTGGTACAATGACCGCAAGGGAAAGCCATTTGGCTTTCGAGATGAGACTCAAGAAAATAGCCCCGAAAATGAACAAGTACGACGCATAAGGAGAAATCACTTCAGCAAAAGGGGTTAAAAAGAAGGCAAGCATCAAAGAAAGCGGAATGCTTATGATTACGCCAAGCGCACTGGCCGCAACCATCTTTTTAATGACTTCAGCTGTTTTTCCTTCGTTTTTGATGAATAGACTGTGCTCAATCATCGCAGAAGACATGACCCCACCTGGAAGGTTCACAATCGCCGTGGGCATGATGTTGGTAAGGTTCAGTGTGACAATCGAAGCAATGAAGAACGCAAGGACAACCATCGGATCGACCCCTGTCAGTACCACCGCAAGAGTAATCGGAAGCAGAACGCTCGTTTCATCGGTTCCGGGTATAAAGCCTATGAATGTATAGATGCCTACGGCCAAAACGGCCGCACCGACCATCCAGATAATGAGTGAAGCGTCCATCTAATCACGCTCCTGTTCATGGATGATTCGCTGTGGTGAGAAGATAAGAGCGCAAAGAACAAACCCAGTAATCGCCCCGGCGATGCCAAGGAAGAGTCCGAGTGTGTCATTGTCCTTTGGTGCGAGGAGATGGGCTCCCATTGTGAACCCGGTAATGATTACAATCGAAAAAACAAGGGCTTTGGTCTCTACGACGTCGCCCCAAATACGTAACAATGCTTTTTTCATCTATAGTGCACCTCTTTAATTGTATTTTGTATAAATAGTTATATTAATTATACATTAAGAGCGATTTTTTCTAAACCGAGATACTATTCTTTACAAACTGCGTTCGATATTTGGTAAAGAATGCATTTTGATATGATCAACGACACTGAAAATCAATTATATTTATCATTATTATTGACTTTGAAACCCGCAAATCCTATAATACAACTGTAATATCTTCAGGGCAGGGTGTAATTCCCGACCGGCGGTATAGTCCGCGAGCTTAGGCTGAATGGGTGTGATTCCCATACCGACAGTATAGTCTGGATGGAAGAAGATAGACGTTTTTTGTCTTCCGTTTTTACATGCCCTGATATTCAGGGCATTTTTTTGTTTTAAGGAGGCAAGTATGGACAGTACCTATATGAAAAGAGCACTCACCTTGGCCAAAAAAGGCGAAGGCTTTGCGAACCCCAATCCACTAGTGGGCGCCGTCATTGTCAAAGACGGTCGCATCATAGGTGAAGGGTACCACGCCAAGTACGGTGAGCATCATGCGGAAATCAACGCCATAAACAGTGCAGAAGAAAGCATTGAAGGGGCGACGATGTATGTCACACTCGAACCCTGCAGCCACCACGGCAAAACGCCTCCGTGCGCACTCGCGCTTGTGAAAGGTGGCTTGAGGCGTGTCGTCATCGCTTCCAAAGATCCAAATCCACTGGTTGCCGGGCGAGGCATCAATATGCTAAAAGAGGCCGGCATCGAAGTCGAAAGCGGACTCATGGAC
>JBNJEC010000014.1:0-23418 GCA_051745505.1 Bacillota bacterium | reverse complement strand
GTCATATCAGTGTCGTCATAAGTGATAGTGGTTGTTTGCTCAGTGTACTCTGTCCACTCGATGTTGTTGAATACTGTTTGTTGGCTATCGGAAGATCCAACTGCAACGATTTCTACAGTAACATCACCTTTAAGACCGAGATCCATCAATGTGTATTCATAAATGGTGGTGTCTTCACCGCTTGAACCAGGAATTGGATCGACTGTGTAGACATCGGTAGTGCCATCATTTGTGATATGGACTTCGTATGTTCTTTCAGTTGAACCTGTGTAGGCTTTTCTGTAGTCAAATGTGAAATCATTGAGACCATTTGTAAACGTCGCGGTCAATGAAGACGGTGTGTCGGATCCTCTTAGAAGAATTCCGCCACCATCAATTGGATAGCCAGCGTCGTTACGGGCCTCTACGTAATCCCAGTCTACAATGCCTGTGTAAGTATCGGCACTATAACTACCTGGAAGGTCTGCGTTTGTGAATGTTTGAGTCTGATCCCAAACAACAAGTGGATCTTCTTCAAGAACATCTACATCGTAAGTGAATGTGTTGTTGTAAGTATCCGTATCCACGATAGTAGCTGTCATGGTAACTGTTGCATCGCCTTCACCATTTGCAGGACGAGTGATTTCACCAGTAGCTGGATCGATAACGGTGTCATCTGATGAAGACCAGCTTACAGTGTATTCCATCCCCGCAAGATTAAGGGTGTCAACGAGTGTCAAGTCTGAATCAGTTTCCTCAGGCAGTTCAACACTCAAATCTAGATATGAGTCAATGGCTGCCGAAGTCAGGCTGGAATCAGAAATTTGATTCAAATCAGTGATAAGCAGTTGATCACTGCTGTACCAAGCACTGACTGTCATATCGCTTACATCTACAACATCGCCTTCAGTAAGGCCGTTGAGATAATCAACGATGGTTTGATCATCAACAAAGTCACTGTAGCGCAAATCGATTTCACGCAAAGTATATGGGTCCATCAATGTTACATTGAATGAGCCAGACTCATCAACGTCATGTGTAACCACGAGTTCGTCAAGGTTGATTCTGTGGGCAACATAAGGAAGCATATCTTCTTCAATTTCCATCAGATCAACAGAGGTTGGGAGTGTGACACCTTCGTTGAGAACTACGACGTTTTCAAGATAGTCGATAGTTTTGATGTCTCCATTGATATCGGAATCACGGTCTCCGTATACGAAGATTTCATCTCCGACTTCAAGGCTCAAATCATCAATGAATGTACCTTGGTAGTCATATACATAAATCGCACCGGAATCATCTTCAATGGTGTATTGATCAGACGCGGTGATGTTGGTAACAACACCTTTGGTAGCAACGATGTCCTCTTCGTCTGTATTAAGTGCGGCATCAATATCTATAAGTTCTGTGGCATGTGCATTCATGGTTTCATTGATTGTGAATTCACTAATATAATGGAAGGTATCGCCATCTGAAGTAGTGAAGGCGGCAGTCATGCGGACTTCCGTATCAACAGGAAGGGCAGTTAACGGATCACCACTGGCATACTGTACCTGATGCCATTCATCACCAGCTGCGGCGTCATCTGTTGAATCGGAATAAAGAACCTCTTCTTCATCAAGGTCTTCGAATGTGATTTCAACATCGCCTTCTTCATACCATTCTACATGCGCAGCATATTGAAGGTATTCATTAGGCATACCGTTGTCATCGAATTGAGTACCATCATCATACATGCGTTCATGAGCCAAACCGATGTATTTCGAATCACCGGTGTAAAGCACGTAATCGTCCATGGCATAGGTTTCAGTGAACTCAGTATCGAGTGATTCATCTGAATACCATGTTGGGTCTGCAGGGAGCATGTCGATTTCTTCACCCATCATGACATCGATTGTATCGCTGTAACCATCCATGTAGTTGATTTCAATGGTTAGTGGAAGGTCACCGTTCGCTAGGTCACGAACCCATTGTTCACTGTCATCAGTGTAACCTGGGAAGTTTTCCACGTAGATATCATAAGCGCTATCGCCATCTACGCCGTCTTCGCCATCAGCACCGTCTGCGCCGTCGGCACCATCAGTTCCATCGGCTCCGTCGTCGCCAGCTGGGCCTTGTGGTCCTTCAGGACCCTCTGGTCCTTCAGGGCCTTCTGGGCCTTCTGGTCCCTCAGGGCCTTGTTCTCCTCTGATTTCATCAAGTTCTACAAGATCTTGCCAGTCATCATCTTCGCTTAAACGCCATTGAAGATGAGTGTCAGTTGTTTGGAACTCTACGTCTTCTGTTTCAGCGCCACATGCAGCGAGCGTGAGCGCAAAGATCGAAACAACTGCAAGCATGAATACTTTAGTAAATTTTTTCATAATTGTCGGTGTCTTTGACACCTTATTCCCTCCTTTGGAATATGGTTATATTTTTTTGCATCTTACGATGCATTGTTCCCGAAATTAACGTACAAAAAAGACGCTCGGTTTAAAACGTCCCGTGTAGTGAGACCAGATCGGAGCAATCAGTTTGTAATGTCATAAGTTTTAATCTGGAATTCATAGTATTCTCCTTGTGATCATTTTGTAAAAACAATACAAGCGCTTACCATATTAATTATAAACGTTATGGCTAAAAAGTCAAGAAAGCGCTTGTAAATTTTTAGTTAATAATTGCTTAACAAAGGGCAGGGAAAAAAAATAAGAAAACACCTGCAAATTTCTTTGCAGGTGTCATCGATTAAATATGAATTGGCTTGTCGACGATGCCGTGTGCGGTTTCATGAAGCATTTCTGATAACGTAGGGTGAGGATGGATTGCTTCAACAATGTCTTCAGCTCTGGATTCAAGGGTCATGCCGAGGACGCTTTCACTGATCATTTCAGTGGCGTGGTCGCTCAGTATGTGAACTCCGATGATTTCATTGTACTTCTTATTCGCAATCATTTTGACCATGCCTACGGACTGTCCCTCTGCGAGGGCCTTTCCGTTGGCGCTAATTGGGAAGGTTGAGACTTTGTAGTCGAGGCCTTGTTTTTTGGCTTCGTCTTCAGTGACGCCGACTTGCGCCATTTCAGGGAAGGTGTAGATGCCTGAAGGGACTTTTGAATAGTCGACTTTCTTGGTTTCACCGAGTATGGTTTCAACTGCGACGATGCCTTCTTTGCTGGCGACATGCGCAAGCATCTGCTTGCCGTTGACATCCCCGATGGCGTAAACGCCTTTAATGTTCGTTTTAAGGGATTCATCGGTTTTGATGAAGCCTTTTTCGGTTTCGAGATCAAGGGATTCAAGACCATTCATGTTCGGTCTCATACCGGTTGAAAGGAGTACGGCGGTGTGGTCGAGTTTGACAGAGTCTTTTCCGTCTTTGTAGGTGATTGAAGTCTTTTCGACTTTCTCGACATCGACACCGGTCTTGACTTTGATTTTCGCTTTTTTGAGGGTTTTCTTGTAGGCGTCCTTGATTTCACTGTCGACACCGATCAGGATGTCGTCCATTTTCTCAAGCACGGTCACATCGACGCCTAAGGATGCATAGACGGTTGCGAATTCCATACCGATGACGCCCCCACCGATGACGGTGAGTTTTTCTGGCATGTCGGTGACATTGAGGAGTGTCTTCGACGTATGCACGAATCCGTCTTCGATGCCTTTTTCAAGGCCGTCGATGGGTGGGACGAACGGATGGGCGCCTGTGGCGATGATGATATTTTTCGCCTCAATGGTGTCCTCGCCGACTTGAATGGTGTTCTTGTCTTTGAGTGTGCCTTCTCCGTTATAAACGGTTACGCCGTTTTTCTTGAAGAGGAATCCGACACCACCTGTCAATTTCTTGACGATTTTGTCTTTGCGTTTCACCATTTTTGAGAGATCGGGTTCAACGGATTTCTTGTCAACATTGATGCCAAACGTTTTTGCATCCAGAATGTTTTTATAAAGTTTGGCGCTTTGAAGCATGGCCTTCGTGGGGATGCAACCCCAGTTGAGACACACACCACCGATGGATTCTTTTTCAACGACGGCGGTATCAAGGCCTTTTTGCGCGGCTTTGATGGCGGCAACGTACCCTCCTGGGCCCGTGCCGATAATGACTAGATCGTGTTTTTTCAAGATGACTCTCCTCCTAGCTGAGTAGCAATAGCATTGGGTTTTGCAAGTACTTCTTCAATTGTACCAAAAATCTTCCGCCATCGCCACCGTCAATGATTCTGTGGTCAATGGTGAGGGATACCGGGAAGATCTCTCTTGCGACGATTTCGTCGTTCCTGACGACCGGTTTCTTCTCAATTGCGCCCATGCCCAAGATGGCGACTTCGGGGTGGTTGATGACCGGGGTTCCGAGTTTGGAACCGAACGCACCGTAGTTGGTCACTGAGAAGGTGGTGTTTTGAAGATCAGCGAGTTGGATGGTGCGTTCTCTCGCGGCCTTCGCGAGTCTGTCGACTTCGCGGGAGAGTTCGAAGATGGATTTCTGATCCGCGTGTTTGATGTTCGGTACGATCAGTCCATCCGGCGTATCCACGGCGATGCCCATGTTGATGAAATCCTTGTAGACGATTTCCTCATTTTCATGGTCAAAGCTTGCGTTGAAGACAGGATAGTCTTTAAGGGTTAGAATAACCGCCTTGATGATGAGTGGCAGGTAGGTCAGTTTCGCGTCCTGATCCTTCGCGAGGTCTTTTTGTTCGCGGCGGAATTTGGCGAGATCACTGACATCGATTTCATCCATGATGGTGGTGGCTGGGATGACCTGGTTCGATGTGTCCATTGCTCTGACGGCGCTTTTTCTGAGTTTGGAGATTTTTTCGCGGCGCGTACCTTCTTCAGGGATTTTGGGCATGGAAGGTCTTTCCATGGTAGCACCTGAGGATGGTTTTTGCGCTTGAGGCTTCGCACTGCCTGTTTCGCCTGCGGCTGTGCGGATATCCTCTTTCATCACGCGGCCTGCGGGGCCGGAGCCTTCAAGGGTGTTGATGTCCACACCAAGATCTTTGGCAAGTTTGCGCGCAACCGGGGTTGCGAGCGCTTTTCCGGTTGATTTCTTGGTTGATTTCTGCGAAGTGTGCTCGTCACTTGCGGGCAGTACTTCGTCTGAGGATTCGATGGAGCCTACGACCGATGCGTTTTCGTCACTTTTCTTTTCTTCAGGGACGTTTTCATCTTCGTCGTCATCGTCCTCTTCTTCGGTGTCTGAAGACGCGTCTTCAGGTTCTTCTGCGGCTTCGTCTCCTCCTTCACCATCGTCTATGACGGCGAGGACGTCCCCGACGTGGATGGTTTCACCGACTTCGGCACCTTTTTTCTTGAGGATACCGTCCTCGGGGGCGGGCATTTCGGCGTTGACTTTGTCGGTTTCGACGACGCAGAGGGTTTCGCCCTCTTCGACTTCGTCCCCGATGTCAAAGTTCCATTTTAGAATTTGTCCTTCGTGGATGCCTTCTCCGACATCTGGAAATTTAAAGTTAATCATGGAGATTCCTCCTTACTTGAATGTGGCGACTTCTTTAAGTTTTTTATAGATTTTTTCTTCGCTTACGGTTTGGTGGTGCTCCCCTTTTGGAAGAGGGATGGTGATGTCAAAGCCTGTGACACGGGTAGGTTGCGCTTCAAGGTGGAAGAACGCGCCTTCGTTGACACGGCTTATGAGTTCGCTGCCGATACCGAGGGTTTTCACGGCTTCGTGGACGACGACGAAACGACCGGTTTTCTTGACCGATTCGATGACGGTGTCGCTGTCCATCGGTGCGATGGTTCTAAGGTCGATGACTTCTACGCTGTGGCCTTCGTCTTCAAGACGTTTGGCGACTTTGAGCGTGTCTTTCATCATCGCGCCCCAGGCTACGACTGTTATGTCGTCGCCTTCCTGTACGACTTTGGCTTTTCCGATTGGGACGGTGTATTCTTCATCGGGCACTTCCTGTTTGAAGGCACGATAAATCCGTTTTGGTTCAAAGTAAATGACCGGATCATTGTCTTGAATCGCTGCGGTAAGAAGCCCTTTTGCGTCATATGGGGTTGATGGAATGACGAGCTTTAGGCCTGGAATGTGAGCGAACAGTGTTTCTAAGGATTCCGAGTGGTGTTCAAGGGCGTTCACGCCGCCACCATAAGGCATGCGGATGGTAATCGGCATCTGATACTTGCCGCGTGAACGGTTACGCATGCGGGCCATGTGGGTGACGATTTGGTTGTAGCCTGGGAACATGAAACCGGAGAACTGAATTTCAGGAACCGGTCTCAGGCCATTTGCGGCCATCCCGATCGCGCTTCCGATGATGGCACCTTCTGCGATAGGGGCGTCGAATACGCGTTCTTCACCGAACTTCTTCTGAAGCCCTGCGGTCACACGGAAGACACCGCCTTCGTAGCCGGCGTCTTCGCCGTATACGATGACGTTTTCATCTTTTTCCATTTGTTGCTCGAGGGTTTTGTTGATTGCGTTTAAAAGCGTTATCTCTGCCATGTTATTTAGCCTCGCTTTCTTCAATGTCTCTTAAGCGTTCTTCTTTTTGACGCTTGAGTTCAGGGGTAAGTTCTTCATAAGTGTAGTCAAAGACTTCGTCCACGGTAGGACGCTCGGATTTTTCCACTTTTTTGAAGGTTTTCTTGATAGTGTCTTTGTATTCCTTGGTCAAGGCTTCGTCTTTTTCCTTGTTCCAGAGTTTCTTGTTGGCAAGGTATTTGTTGAAGCGTTTGATTGGATCTTTTCCAGCCCACTCTTCGACTTCTGAATCTTCCCTGTAAAGGGTCGGATCGTCGGAGGTGGTATGTGGGCCCATGCGGTAGGTAACGGCTTCAATAAGCGTAGGTCCTTCACCGTTTCTTGCGCGTTTCAAGGCTTCGCTGGTCGCGACATACATCGCGAGGGGATCGTTTCCGTCCACCTGGATGCCCGGGATGCCGTAAGCAACCGCTTTTTGCGCGAGTGTGGCGGCGCGGGTTTGCGCTTCACGTGGTGTGGAAATCGCGTAGTGGTTGTTTTGGATAATGAACACGACAGGCAAGTCTTTCGTTCCTGCAAAGTTCACACCTTCATGGAATTCTCCATGAGAAGTACCGCCATCGCCGATATACGCTACTGCGGCGGCGCCGGTTTTCTTGTATCTGGCCGCGTAGGCGATGCCTGCGGCGTGTGAGAACTGTGAACCGATTGGGACGTTCACGGGCAGTGCGTTGACACCGTCATCATAGCGTGAACCGCGTTCGTTCCCATACCAGTAAAGGTAGTTTTGTTCCACGGTGACGCCTTTGTAAAGAAGGGCGGCTGTTTCGCGGAACGCCTGGACGAGCCAGTCTTTCTCTTCGCTCGCAGCCATGGGTCCGACTTGCGCGCCTTCCTGACCCATTGCGGGCGCAAAGGTGAGCATACGGCCCTGGCGCTGATACTGAAGCGCCTTTTCATCTGACATGCGTGACAAGCGCATGATTTTGTACATTTTGAGCAGGGTTTCGTCGTCGATTTCAGGTTCAAGGTCCTTGTTAACGACCTTGCCTTCCTTGTCGAGAATCTGGAGCTGCTTTTTCTCCAATGGATTGTAGTCATCAAACAACATAAGTGTGCCTCCTACATTTATAATTATTATAAATAAATTTTGTGAAAAAAATAATACGGGGGTTTCCGTAATACAACTTCACTATAACAAGCCACCCAATTCTTTGCACGTAAAACGCTCAAATCATAATCGTTACAAATAGAGCTTTATTTTTATAAAAAAATAGAAGCGATAATCGCCTCTATTCCCATATTTCCTTGCGGTATTCTTTTTTCTTTTCTTTCATGCGGGCCTTGAATTCACGGTCTCTTTTTATGTAGAAAACAAGCAACGCGTTCGCTATCAGTATGAGTACGAACAGGATGCCCATAAGATAGAAGTTGCCTCGGTTGATGCCGTAATCGTTGATGAAGGGCTGGACGAAGAAATACACCATCGCAGTCGCGTAAAGCGTCATGGGAAGGATTGCGGCTGCGAGGGATATTTTCGTGAAAAGCCAGGTGATGAGCAGGCTTGATGCAAGGCCTATGGTGTAGATGATGACGATTGTGGTTGCGTCCATGGTCAGGCTCCGTTCTGTTTGTAGTCTTTTTCTTTCAAAGTCCCGCTTCTGTAGAGTTCTATGAGGTGGGCGAGATCATCCACCTTGGTCTTGAGTTCACGTCCATTGTCGGTATCATAGACATAGGTTCTTCTTTCATTCAAATCTTCGCTGTGAAGCACGCTTACGATGTCTTCTTCCTTGTCGATCAGATCCTGATACGTTGAGAAACGGCTGTGGCTGACGAGGTAATACGCATACGAATCGGCGATGAGGGTGTAGCCGCCGATGTTGGTGGCTTTCTGGTATTCCTTGCTCATGCCGCCATCGATGAGATAGATGTGCTTGTCGGCAAGCACGACGTCTTCACCGCGTGTGACGTCAATCGGAACGTGGCCGTTGACGATGCGTCCCTTGTCATAAGGAATGTCGTATTCATCAAGAATCCGTTTGATGATGTCTGTGCGCGTGCGCATTTCAAAGTAGGGATTCATGACTTCCTTGTGGGTGGCTTTGTCCTTGATGAAATAGCGTTCAAAGGTCCGCATGCTGTCTTTGGCAAAAAGCGGGCTCGCACTGCCCTGCCAGAGAAACATGAACCAGTCGCGCTCGTGCGTGTCCTTCTCATAGCGGTTCAGATACGCATTTCTGATGATCTGTTCGAGCTTTTCAAAAAGTTCTTTTCCCTTGTAGGCCTTGCCTTCAATGGTCTGGGCCATAAAACTTCCGTCTTCATTCAAAGGAAAGCCCGCATGGAAAAGCAGGGTGTTATCGATGGGCAGAATCATCGACCCTTTTCTGAAGAGGAAACGCACGTGTTTTTGAAGCATTTCATTGTGAAGGAAGAGTTGTCTCAGGTGATCCATGATGGCGAATTCGTCTTCTGTAAGTTTGTAGGGCTCTTCGCTATCAATCGTTGGAAACGCTGTTTCGCTTAAGGCATGCGTCTTTCCATCAAGGGTAATCGTGCCTTTGTCGTAATCAATCTTGTGAAGCATGAGACGGTCTTCAAGGCCGAAATCGGGGTTTCTTCTTACGACTTCGCCTTCAAGCTTGAACTGGATGATCGCAATCGCCTTGTGAAGTCTCGCGACGAATTTCCCGCCTCCGGGTTCACTTGAAACGTCCTTTTTCGGATAGAACGGCTTGCAGGCGTCTTTTTTGTAGACGCGGTTGGCGAAGTTCGCAAGGGGTCTTATGTTGATGCCATACCCGTCTTCAAGGCAGTCAAGGTTGTTGTAACGGGCGGCGATTCTGAGCACGTTCGCAATCATGAGTCGTGATCCGCTCGCCGCACCAAGCCAGATGATGTCGTGGTTGCCCCATTGCACGTCGACTCTTTTTTGTCTGATGAGTCTTTCCATGACCATGTGGGGTTTGGGACCGCGGTCAAAAATATCGCCTACGACATGGAGTCTGTCGATTGAGAGTTTCCTTATGAACCGTGAGAGTTCGACGATCATTTTCTTTTCTCTTTCAGTCCTGAAAAGCGCATCGATGATGGCTTCAAAGTAACGTGCCTTGTCTTCGCCCCTGTCGGATTCATAGATGAGTTCCTGAATGATGTAGGCGAATTCGTCAGGCAGTGTTTTTCTGACTTTTGATTTCGTGTATTTGCTGACGACGATGCGTGCGAGTTCGACCATGCGATGCAGGGTCACTCTCAAGAGTTCTTCATACGCTTCATGACTCAGGGTTTTTTGGTATTTCCCAAGCATGTCAGTCGGGTAGTAGATGAAAAAGGCAAGACGTTTTTTCTCTGGAAGTGGCAATGCGTCAAAGTTGGCATCGATCTTCCTTCTGAGAATCCCCGAGGCGTTTTTCAGATAATGGTTGAAGGCGTCGTATTCGCCGTGGATGTCGGCGATGTAGTGTTCGGTTCCTTTTGGCAGATTCAAAATCGCGGACAGGTTGATGAGTTCCGTGGCCGCGCTTTGAACGTTCGGGTATTTCTTGCTCAACAGTTCAAAGTATTTGCGTTCATAGATTTCCATAATCCCATTCCTTTGTGTTCTTAAAAGGCGCGCTCTTCGCGCGCCTTAAAATCATTATCTTGTTATCTTGCGTTCAAATAGATCTCTTTGGCAATAGAAGCGTTGATTTTGATCATGTTGCCGACATCTCCGAGTGCGACGGTCTGTTTTGCAAGGTTCGTGGCCTCGTCTTCACTGAGGTCTATTTCGCTGTCCTTGAATGAGGCAGGTGCGCCCCAGCTTCTGAAGAGTTCTCTTAGCTTGTTCGCTACGTCTTCACCCTTGCCTCCGAAAACTTCGCTTGCGAGGAGATCAAGACGGCGTTTCATGTCCTCGGGGTTATACATGCGCGCGGTCTCTATCCAGGAAGGAAAGATTGAAGAAAGCGCGTATCCGTGGGTAAGGCCGTAGTGAACGGTAAGAGGATAAGAAAGACGGTGGCTTGCCCAGTCGCCGACTTTGCCTTTTTGAAGAATCCAGTTCCAGCCAATCGTGGCCGCCCAGCTTATGTTGGCGCGGGTATCGTAGTCATCGTCCCCTTCAAAGATGCGCTTGGTGTTTTCAATGACGCTTTTTAGCACGCCAAGAGACATGTAGTCACTCGTCTCAGTGCGTTTTGTTGGGGAGAAGTACTGTTCGAAGATGTGCATCATGATATCGATGGATCCCGCAAAGGTGTGGTGTCTTGGGACACTGAAGGTGTAGCTCGGATCGATGATTGCGAATTGCGGACGCAAGCCCTCTTTCGCGATGCTTCTTTTGTCGTTCGCTTCATCGTTTGAGATGACGGTGTTTCCGTTGGATTCACTGCCCGTAGCGGCAATTGTGAGCACAACCCCAAGAGGCAATGCGCCCTGGTAGTCGGCTTCTTGCATGAAGGTCTTCCAAACGTCTTGTTCTTGAAGCTTGGCGCCAAAGGCGATGGCCTTGGCCGCGTCGACGACTGACCCGCCACCGGCTGCCAGGATAAAGTCGATGTCATTCTCAAGGACGGTCTTTCTACCTGAGAGGACGCTTGTCAAATCAGGATTGGGACGCACACCGCTTTCCTCGTAAACTTCGATGCCTTTGTCCTTTAAAAGCGTGTGGATACGATCATAGATGCCCAATTTCTTGATGGCACTCTTTCCGTATACGAGAAGCACCTTCTTGACGTCATGGTCTTCCATAAGAGAAGGCAGTGTTTCAAGCTGGTCCTTGCCGAATACGATTTTTGTCGGGGAACGGTATTCAAAATTTTCCACAGTATCATTCCTTTCAAAGCAATTATAACACATTTCAAACGCTCTTTGAAAGCAGAAAGGCGGACGCTCTATTATATGTCAAACGCTTGAAAAAAGGCCTATCGTGCTTTACACTGTATGTATACAAAAAAGCGAGGCGATACCATGAAACCCGATTATACGCATTCCATTATAAACCTCACCGCATCCGTAGTGAATCACTACGGGGTCTCTGCGCTTCACTCAACGCTTCCAAAACTTGATGAAGTGCTCAAGAAAAACTATGACCATATCGCCGTCATCCTTATGGACGGGCTTGGTACGAATCTGTTCGAACCGCACCTGGATGAACGCTCTGTCCTGAGAACCCACCTAAAAGACACGCTCACAAGTGTCTATCCTTCAACAACCGTTGCGGCAACCACCGCGCTTTTAACCGGGAAAACACCGTATGAAAGCGGGTATCTCGGGTGGTTTCAGTATTTTCCCGACGAAGACATTCACTACCAGGTGTTCATGAACAACGACTATTACGATGAAAACAAGCTGATCCCTGAAGGGTTCTTTCAAAAGCATTTCACGCAGAAAAACTTTTTGGACCAGGTCGCAGAAAAAAGACGCGACGTCCAGACGAAGAAACTCTTCCCAGGGAAAATCGAAGCTGGTGGCTATGAAACTGTGGAGGAAGGATTCCTTAGGCTTCTCAAGTTCCAGCAAAGCCAGGACAAGACCCTGAGCTATCTTTATATCGTTGAACCGGATCTCACACAGCACACGAGTGGAACCTTGAGTATGGCGACCAAGGATGTTGTGAGACTGCTTGATGAAAACCTCAAGGTCTACAAGGACAAGATGGGCGAGAATACGCTCGTCATCCTAACCGCCGACCACGGCCTCACCGATGTCGTCCCCATCAATCTTTTCGATTATCACGATCTCACAAGCACATTCAGGGCACTGCCCGCGAATGAACCACGCATGACCAATTTCTTCATCAAGGACGACAAACGCGAATACTTCATGCGCTTTTTCAACGAACACTTCAGTGATTCATTCGATCTTTACACCAAACGCGAGTTTCTCACGAGGAAACTCCTTGGGACCGGAGAAAAACATCCGAACGTTGATCTCACCATGGGTGATTTCATCGCGGTTGCGAAGGACAAGTACTTCTTCAAACTGTCCGACAAGAAAAAACATGTGGCCCATCACGCCGGCATGACGCCTGATGAGATGGAAGTCCCGCTTGTTCTCATTGACAAGCCTGGTAAGGAGTGAGACCATGGGCATATTCGATATGCAAAGCGACATCAAAGACTTTCCGAAACAAAACCCCGTTTCCACATTCCTGATTGCCAGTGTAACGGTGGTGTTTTTCATTCTCATCTTTGATGGGGGCTTCACGAACGTCAACTTGTTTAACTATGGCGCACTTTACGAACCCGCCGTCTTTCAGGGGGGCGAATGGTGGCGCATCTTCACTGTGATGTTTTTGCATGGATCAATCAGCCACTACATCTTCAACACGATCTTCGGACTCTTCATCATAGGCAGTGCGCTTGAAAGACTGATTGGCTCTTTCCGCTATGCGCTTGTTTATTTCATCTCGGGAATCGGGGCTTCGTTCACGATTCTTCTCATTTACTACTTTGGAGGCCCCCCCGTACTCACAGTCGGTGCGAGTGGCGCAATTTACGGCGTGCTCGGGACGTTTCTCTACCTCACCATCAACCACCCTGAGATGTTCGACCCCAAAGACGCCCAGGGCATCAAGGGGCTTATCGTCATCAACGTGATTTTTACCTTCCTTGCTGAAAACATTTCAATCGGCGGACATATCGGTGGACTCATTACCGGGTACTTGATTGCAATGTTCCTCTACAAGGACCAGATGAAACGCAAGAAAAAGTGGCAGAACAAAAGCTACTACAAGGACCCTTTCTCTGATGTAAGAGCGCTTGAAGACGTTGAAACCGTCGATGATGACGATGACGACGATGATGATCCATTTGCCAGATACGACTGAACGAATCAGACGCAGCCCACTATGGGCTGTGTTTTTATTTACTGTATTGCAAGTGGCCCAATGAGTGCTATAATTAATGTAACTTGATAAAAAAGGATGTTGCCAAGTGGAAGCTTATGTTTATATCGCCATCATGACCCTATATATCGGGGTCACTTTGTTTGATTTCTATGTATCGAAATTGAACAGTGACGCCCGTGAAAACCCCGTACCAACCATCGTGGATGACATTTATGACAAAGAGGAATATGACAAATGGAAGGCCTATTCGAGGAGAAAGGCGGACCTTTCTCTTTTCAGCCGGTTCTTCAGGTTCTTGTTCATACTTCTCATGCTCATGTTCGGAGGGTTTCAGGCTTTGAATCTGTGGACCATCGACATCACTGATTCAATTTATCTTTCAACCCTGCTTTTCTTCGCCATACTCTTTGTTCTGGAGACCCTTTTCTCAACCCTTTTCTCATACATCAACACCTTCAAAATCGAAGAGGCGTTCGGATTCAACACTTCGACGAAAAGGCTTTTTGTGAAAGACACACTCATCAGTTTCATACTCTCTACAGTGTTGTTGGGTGGCGTACTCCTGCTTGTGCTTTATCTGCTTACGCAGTTTGAGACGCTTTTCTTGTTGCTTGCGTTTGTCATCCTTTTCGCCATCATCCTCGTCATCAACATGTTCTATGTGAAATTGATCGTTCCCATCTTCAATACGCTCACGCCGCTTGAAGATGGAGACCTCAAAACCAAAATCGAAAAGCTTGCCAAACAGGAAGGCTATGAAATAAGCTCGATCAAAGTCGTGAATGCCTCCAAGCGTTCCAAAAAACTGAATGCTTTTTTCTCTGGCTTTGGCACCTTCAAGACCGTCGTACTTTACGACACGCTCCTTGAAGCGATGGATGATGAGGAAATCCTCGCGGTACTTGCTCATGAAATCGGACACGCGAAACATGGCGACATTCTCAAAAACGTCGCGTCGTCTGCGGTTATGCTGCTGGTCATGCTCGCGCTTTTCAACCTCTTCATCAATGTCGAGATTCTCTATGAGGCGTTCGGTCTTGAAAGTGTCACGCTTGGGTTTGGCATACTCCTTTTCTTCGTGGTCATGAACCCGCTCATGGTACTGTTCAGTCTCTATGCCAACAGGAAAAGCCGCGAACGCGAGTTCAAGGCTGACGCCTTTGCAGTGAAAGCCACCCGCAAAGAGGCGATGGAAGGCGCCCTCCGAATTCTCGCTTACAGGAACTACTCAAATCTGACGCCCCACCCGCTTTATGTGAAACTCCACTATTCACACCCTCCGGTAGCGACGCGCATCTATGCCATCAGGGAGGTCTCCAATGATTGATCAAAGACATAGCGTAATCGAGAGGGTTTTGTTTCGAATCAATGCCAAGAGACTCATTGGCATTTACGGCGCGTTTTTTCTTGTTGAGGCGTTTTTCCTCTTTTATGTGGAGCGCATCAGACTCTTAAACGCCACAGGCGATACGTATGAACTCGTGCTCATCAGCTATCTTCTGCATCTCATGCTTGCCCTTACAACACTTGGCTATGGCGTTTTCTTCTACTTTACGAAAGACAAGGGCCACCACGAAAGACTCAGGAGTGTCCCCTACGCAAGCACCGCAACCGTGCTTATAATCAGCGCGACCATTGGCGTGTTTGATCAGGTCACCACGGGTCACATTACCCTTTTCACCGCGCATATGCTAATTATAGGCCTTCTCATATTCGTAAGGCCCTACTGGCATATCCCCCTTTACACGCTCCCCTTTTTGATCTTTCTCTTCGGGGTTTTCACTTTTCAGACGAACAGTGACATCCTGCTTACGCACCTTATCAACGGCAGTGCGGTATTCATCGGTGTCACACTCGCGGCCAAGCGATTTTATGATCACAAGGTGTATGGCCTTATCTACAGAATGACGCTCAAGACCACCAAGCGCAAACTTGCGAAGCTCTCAACCCTTGATCCTCTGACGCACCTTCCTAACCGTCGTCACTTCAAACGCCAGGTGAATTATGAAATTTCCATCTCAAGACGCTACAAGCTAAATGCGAGTTTCTTGCTTCTGGACATCGATTACTTCAAACAAGTCAATGATTCCTACGGTCATGAAGCGGGCGACCGGGTACTTGTGGAACTCGCGGAAATCCTAAAGGAAAACGTACGGGATTCAGATACGGTTGCGCGTTTTGGCGGCGAAGAATTCATGCTCCTCCTTTCGCATACTGATATCGAAGGGGCAAATATCCTCGCAAGACGTCTGAGACATATCATAGAAACCCACGTATTTTTAAAAGACACGCTTAAAATTAAAATCACCGCCTCCATTGGCGTCACACCCCTTTTTCACACCATGGACTCCCCTTTCAAGGAAAGTTACCTGGCTGTGGACCGTGCGCTGTATGAAGCCAAGGAAAGCGGCAGAAACAAAGTCGTGACCATAAAAAAAGCGCCCCAGGCTATAGGGGACGCTCAAAAGTAAAAGTCAGGACGTTGAGCCTTTTTGAGAACTCCACGAAACTGTCGATGTATATGGCGTTGTTTTCATAAATCGGCTTGAAGAGCGTGTCGTCGTTTTCATCAAGTTCACGTGCCTGAGCATGCCGCAATCTGATTAGCGCAGTACGGTCGTGTCCGACCACCACCGTTTTGTCCTTGGGTGGAGTGAGCTGATTCTGATAATTCCACACCAGGGTTTCCCTTGGTGTTTTTTTCCATTCCGGGTTGGAAAAATCGATGCCGCCATGGGTGAATATGACGTTTTCATGTTCGATATAAAGCGGCAATCCGTCCAAAAATTCGTAAAGATCCGGCGCTACCTCATTCACGATCTTTCGGTATTGCGAGAAATCTCTTTGAATTTTCTTCACAGGTTTTCCAGTGAAACTTTCAAGCGTCTTGTCAAAGCCGTTGTGGATGACGTTGAAGGCCGTGCGTTCGTCCTTGCCTTCTAAAAATTCGAGCATGAAAAGATCGTGATTCCCTAAAATCAGACTCGCCTTGCCTTCGTCATGAAGGTGTTTGAGGTATTCATAAACTTCCAAGGATTCCTCGCCTCGGTCAAAGAAATCGCCCAAAACGAGCAAATGATGATCAGGATTGTCGGGGTCGAATCCTTTCTTTGTAAGGGTGTCTTTGAGTATTTTGAAATGTCCGTGAACATCCGCGGTCACAAATACGGTTTGCATAGTATCCCTCCACTTCCATTATAACAAAGAAACAATTCATTTCAGTGATAGACTCAATAATGCTATAATAGGGGTGAAAAAAAAATCTAGGAGGCCAGTCATGTTAGAAGGAAATAACGCATCACAAGGCCATGCCGTCGGCAAGGTCGTACGTTACGAAAAACCTGATATCTCAGTGGAAAAAGGCACGTGCAGTGATCCTGAAGAATGTCTGAAGACTCTGAACAGTGCCCTTGAAGAGGCTTACAGCGCCCTCGAAACCGTCAGGGAAAGAGCCCTTGAAACCATGGGTGAAGAGCACGCGGAGATTTTTGAGGCCCACCAGCAGATGATTGGGGACCCTGAAATCAAAAGCCAGGTTCGCGCCATGATTGAAAACGACAAGGTGGACGCTGCTTACGCCTACAAGGAAGTGACTGATCAGTTCATCACCATCTTTGAAAACATGGACGATGAATACTTCAAAGGCAGAGCCGCGGACATCAAGGATATTCAGTACCGCGTCCTTGCGCTTTTAAAGGACGTGGACTACAAGGACTTGTCCGTTTTGAACGAAGATTCCATCATCGTCGCCCACGACCTCGCCCCGAGTGATACGGCGGGGCTTGATCTCGATTACGTCAAAGGGTTCATCACCGAAGTTGGTGGACAGACCTCTCACACCGCCATCATGGCGCGCGCGCTTTCGCTTCCCGCCATGGTCGGTGTCAAGGACGCTTTAAGTGAACTTGAAGACGGCGTCACCATCTACTTGAACGCCACAGACGGCACCATAGAAGTCAGCCCTGATGACAAGACCCTTGAAAAAGCCAAAGAACGTGTCAAGGAACAGGAAAAGACCCTTGAACGCTTGAAGGCCTACAAAAACAAGGAAACGAGAACCAAGGATGGATTCGCGCTTCCGCTTTTCGCAAATGTTGGAAGCGACAAGGACGTTCCCTTCGCCAAGGAAGGCGGCGCGGAAGGTGTCGGGCTTTTCAGAACCGAATTTCTTTTCATGAACAGCGACACCATGCCAAGCGAAGACGACCAGATCAAGGCGTATCAAGCAGTATTTGAAGCCTTCAGTCCCGTCATCGTGCGTACGCTTGATATCGGCGGCGACAAAACCCTTCCTTATCTCAAGCAGGATGAAGAACTCAACCCCTTCCTCGGAAAACGCGCCATCCGGCTCGCCCTTGATGAAACAGAGCTTTTCAAAACACAGCTTCGCGCCCTTCTTCTCGCTTCGAAAGACCAAGAAGACGTGCGCATCATGTTCCCGATGATCGCAAGACGAGACGAACTCATGCAAGCGAAAGATGTCATCACGGAGGTACGTGCCGAGCTTGAAAATGAAGACAAGACCTATCAGACCAACATCAAAGTCGGCATCATGATTGAAATCCCCGCGGCGGCGCTCAATGCGAAGAGCCTTGCGAAGGAAGTTGATTTCTTCTCAATCGGTACGAACGATTTGATTCAATACACCTACGCGGCCGACAGAATGAATGAAACCGTCTCCTATCTCTATGAACCGTTTGACCCGACATTACTGAGACTCATGAAATACACGCTTGAAGAAGCCCACACCGAAGATACCGAAATCGGAGTCTGCGGCGAGATGGCCGGCGATCTTGATGCGGCACTCGTACTCGCAGGCATGGGCATGGACGAACTCTCCATGAGTCCCGGCAGCATCCTCCCTATCAGAGAAGCTCTGAGCCTTGTACAAAAAGACGACCTCGCAGAGCTTGCAAATACGGTTCTTGAACTCGATGAGGCCGATCAGGTCAAGGCGAAAATCGATGACTTCAAGAAGCTGCACGGCATTGAATAATTCTATTAAAAACTGAGCGATCACGTGATCGCTCAGTTTTTTTTGTCTAGTTTCCGGATTTGATGGACGGCGTGTCATAGCGTTCTCTAAAGGCCTTGGAAAACTCCTTGACGCTTTGTTCGGTGAGAGGATTCAAAAACATGTGTTCGAGGATTTTTGGCGCGACAGTCACTTCATGGGCGCCCATTTCAAGGGCATAGCGAATCTGGTCTGTGGACTTGAAAGAGGCCGCGATGATGAGCACGTCTCTTTCTTCACGCTCGCTTACGAGTCTCAGACTATCGAGCAGTTCATAAGGGGCCAGGCCGCTTGCAAGCATGCGGCTTACATACACCGCAAGCGCAGTCGCACCACTTTCAATGGCCATCATGCCCTGGTGGAAATCCACGATGCCCGTTGCGGTAATGGGCACTTTGTCCTTCAAGGCCTGCATGGCTTTGAAACCGTCACTCGTGGCGGGGATTTTCACAGAAAAGGGTGGTTTGATGTGGTTGAGATAAAGCTCTGTCTCTTCGATCATCTCTTCGGTGGTTTCACCGTTCACCTGCACGTAGAGCGTGTAGGGATGGATGATATCGGTAATCTCTCTTAGATGGTGGAAAAAGTCCGTGCGGTTTTCCTTGGCCATAAGACCAGGGTTGGTGGTCACGCCTTTTAAGCCATACGTCTCACTGAGTTGCTTGATGGTTTTGACATTGGCACTGTCAATTAGATACATGCGTAAAACCTCCTTTTTTATCTACCTTCATGATACTAGATATAGGGTTCTTTTTAAAGGCATACGGTTTACTCAAAAAAAAGACCCGAAGGTCTTTTTCAGCGCGTGATGGTGGTGCCGGCGATCCCTTTGATGGCTTCGCTTGCGTCTTTGAGCTCTGCGATGACCGCTTTTGAATCCGGTTTCCTTGTAACGAAGTCAATGGCAGCTTCCACTTTTGGAAGCATGCTGCCTTTTGCGAACTGTCCTTTTTTGATATAGGCATTGGCTTCTTCTACGTTCATGGAGACAATCTCTTTTTGGCCTGGTTTGTTGAAGTTGATCATGACGCGGCTTACCGCGGTCAGGATGATGAACATGTCCGCGTCGATAATCTCTGCGAGGCGGGCGGATGAAGAATCCTTGTCGATGACGGCCGGTACGCCTTTGTAGCCTTCTTCAGTCTTGATGACGGGAATGCCGCCACCCCCTGAAGCGATGACTACGGTGCCTCGGTCCACAAGCGTCTCAATGCTCGAAGCTTCAAGAAAATCAATCGGTTTGGGACTCGCCACAACGAAGCGGTAGCCTCTTCCGCTATCCTCGACGTATTCAAGTCCGGTTTTAGCCTGGTCTTCTTTGATGCTTTCTTCATCGGGATAAAAGGCACCTATTGGTTTTGAAGGGTGTTTGAAACCGGGGTCTTCCTTGTCGACGACAGTCTGGGTGACGATGGTTGCGATGTCTCTTTCAATCTTGCGGTTGTCCAGTTCGTTTCGGATGGCGTTTTGAAGGTGGAAGCCGATATAGCCCTGTGACATGGCACCGCACTCGGGCAGTGGCATGAGCGGGACTTTTTCGTTGGTCTTTGAGGCTGTTTCAAAGGCGCTTTGAATCATGCCCACCTGGGGGCCGTTTCCGTGAACCAGGGTAACTTCGTGTCCGTCCTCGATGAGATCGGCGACACTGCGCCCGGTGTGCTTTACGAGCTCAATCTGTTCGCTCGGGGAATTGCCAAGGGCGTTGCCGCCCAGTGCTACGACTACTTTCATGGGGGTTCCTCCTAGTAATAGTGGTCTATTCATACTATGTACGATAACGCTTACAAAGTCAAGTGCGTGTAAAAAAAGCCCGCAAAAAAACATGCGGGCATTGGCTATTCGATGGCGGCCGCCAGAAATTCGTGGAGGTAGCGCGTATTCACGATGATCTCAATCATTTCTTCCTTTGAATAGGTGTCGAGGTCACTTGCTTTCAACCCGGAGGGTTTGGTAATCTCGTCGGTTTCTTCAATTAGAATCTCAAGAATGAGACGCAACGTGGGCTCGTCTGTTTTACTCAGAAGTTTCTTCTGTTTTCTAAGTTTCTTGAAATAGGTCTTGTTGGGCTGGTGGCGGATGCCTGTTTTCTTCGCATGATTGATCTCCGCCATGAGCATTTCCTGGTTGAGTTTTATGAGTTTTTCAATGGTGCGTTTCTGAGTATCAGTCATGCTTCACTTCCTCAAATTCGGCGTGGAAAGTGACCTGATTCTCAACACTTTCAAACCAGGCTTTGGCGTTGTGCTGGTTCATGATGAGACGAATGATATGCAGCCCTACCCCAGAACCCTTGTCCGTCGCTTTTTCAAGCGTGGTCTCATCTGCGAATGCCTGAATGAGGGTCTCGTTCATCGTGGCGTCCGTATTCGTGATCGTTACGTGAACGCCGTCCCCAGCCGCCAGATTGATGGTAAGAGACGCGCCTTTCTCACTGTGTTTTGCCGCGTTTGAGAAGACGTTTGAGAAAGCGAGTTTCAATTTCTCTCTATCCCCTTTCACGTACGCGTCATCGCCTGAGAGGTTCGCGGTGATGGCTTCTTTTTCCAGCAGGGTTTTCGATTCACTGAGCGCTTCTTCAATAACGGTTTTCATATTTATGATTCTGAAGGTTTCAAGGTAGCTTGGTCTGTCGACTTTGTAAGTATCCATGATGCCTTCGATGAGCGCTTTTGATTTCTGTATTTCATTTTGGATGAGTTCGAGTTGTTCCTTGATGTCTTCTTCCTTGTCGAAGACACCTTCTCTCAAAGCTTCACTGCTTGCCTCAATGACACTTAATGGTGTCTTCATTTCATGGGAGAGGCTCGCAACAAAATCCTTTCTGTCTCTATCGAGCGTGTTTTCTCGTTCAAGACTTTCCTTGAGACGGCTGTTTTGGGCGTTCAGGCGCTCCATGCTTTCTTCGAGATTGGCACGCATGCTGTTGATGTTTCTTGAAAGCGTCGCGATTTCATTGTCCCCTTTCACTTCTTCTATCGGAGTGAAATCGAGGTTAGCGATGCGCTTGACGGAATTGTTAAGCTTTCTAAGAGGCTCTGCGATGTGTCGTGCGTTTAAAAATGTAAGGCCGGCCAAAAGTAAAATGGTAATGAGCGAAGATACACCGAGGAAGGTGATGACATCGTCGATGATGGCTTCAACGGGTTCTATCGGCATGACGGTGAACATGGTGTAGGCGTCATTGTTGATGGTGAGGGGGCTTACGAATATGTAGTATTCTCCAAACCTGTCTTCGGTTTTGAAGTATTCGCCTTCAACCCCGTCCTCGTTAAAGGGTTCAGTATCCTTTTCTTCAAGAAGGTAGTTGGTGATGAGCTGACTGAGCGTCGAATAGCGTTCGTTTGATTTGTCAATATCGGTGATGAGACGCTCATCAAGGGTCACTTCAGTGCCTTCAAAATCCACAAGGCTTTCTATATTAAGCAAATCATTTTCCGCATTGTAGGCAAATGTCTCACCACCTATGGTAATTGAAAGGGGAAAGTAAGGACCGCCTTCACGGCTTTCAACGAGGGTGACGCTTGAGATGTTGGAACCAACCTGAAAGGCGTCTTCGTAGATTTCCTTGGAAACATAGGGAGGGATCACGGCTTCATACTGTCCCATCGAGAAAGTATCACTGTCTTCGAGGTCGAAATAAGGCTCTTCTCCGTCTTCAAACGCAGTGACATAAAAGCCCCTGTCTTCTGCAAAACGTGTGATCAGGGGATCCATCTGTGACGCGGCGCTTGTTTCAATGGTGGTGGTGGTAGACTCTATGGCTTCAATCGTTTCTTCCACGCGTCTATCCTCGTAGTAGCTTTCAAAGACGTAGTTGAAGAAAAGAAACTGAATGAGCAATACGGCCAGGAAGATGAGAAGGGTTCTGTAGAATATCGAAAGCGCAATGCCTTTGTTCATGCTATGCCTCCTCATCGAGTCTGTAGCCTACGCCGCGTACGGTCTTGATCATGGTTGAGTAGGGGGGTCCGAGTTTTTTCCTGAGACTTTTGATGAACGCATCGACGATGCGTTCTCCTGCAAAGGAATCGAAATCCCAGACGTGTTCCAGGATCTGATCGCGGCTCAGGGTGAACCCCTTTTGTTCGAGCAAAAATCCAAGCAGGTCAAATTCCTTCTTGGACAAATCTATGGGGTTTCCTTCAATCTCGACGCGGTGGCGGTCCTTGTCATAGACAAGCTTTCCTACGCTCATCTGTGATTTGTTTTCCTTGTAGTGCCCTTCGTAGCGTTCCACGAGGTTGTTTACTTTCGCCACAAGAACCTTGGGTGAAAAGGGCTTGGTTACATAATCGTCGGCTTTTAGGTCATAACCTTTCAGTTCATAGTCTTCGCCAGTCAAGGCGGTCATCATGACAACGGGAACGTCGCTTCGGTTTCTGATTTCACTCAATACGTCCCAGCCGTCCATTCTTGGCATGGTAATATCCAGGATCACGCAATCATAGGTTTTGGACTTGAACTGCGCGAGTCCGTTTTCACCGTTATAGGCGTAATCAACTTCAAACCCGCTTTTTTCAAAAACGGATTTCAAAATTTTCACAAGTGAGACTTCATCTTCAATAATCAGTATAGGATTCAATACAATCCCTCCTTATTCACTATTAATGATAGCACACGCACGCACGGTTTTCACAAATTCACAAAACTTTCACATAGCGTTCACACAATCTTCACACAGCCGCGTTATACTTTGGGTGTAAAGATAAAAGAAACCACCACTCTTAAAGGAGAGATACTTATGAAATCATTTTTAAAACCACTGCTCACCCTTACAGTACTCGCCACACTCGTATTCGGTGTTGCAGCCTGCACAACCGATTCTAACGGTACCACAGAAGGCTTATCAAGCAATCAGACGATTGCGTATTCAACCTACATGGCTGGCGCATTCATGGCTGATAGCCAACAAACAACGGACGAAGGCACCACTTCAAGTTCAACAAGTGTCATGAACCTCGCAACCGGCTCTGAAGAAGAAGCCTTGCTCGCCATTGAAGAAGAACTCGGCGAAGTCAACGAATACTTCCAACGCCTCAAAGTGTTCCTCGATAACGGAATGGCAAACCCATTCACAATCGATCAGGACTTGGACGTTGAAGGCGACTGGGACATCACAATGGGCTACACCGTGGAAGGCAAAGACTACACCATCCTTCT
>JBNJEC010000013.1:0-23962 GCA_051745505.1 Bacillota bacterium | reverse complement strand
GTCCCCCTCCACCATCTTTATAGGGGTGTGGTGTCAATGGTAGCACAGCGGTCTCCAAAACCGTTAGTACGGGTTCAAATCCTGTCACCCCTGCCAATTAGTTTATGCAAGCATGGCGAATTTCGCTGTGCTTTTTCTTTGGAATCATTCATTTGTTTGAAGATTTTGAAAACTGTATTATAATGAAACGCAGATAGAAGACGACACATAGCTTAACTTTCAAGTGAAAAGAGTGATAGTATGGCCAAAAATGCTTATGTAACATTCATCATAAGAAATGATTCTTTCCTCCCTGGGGCGCTTGTGTTCGCCTATGGACTGAGAAGACAGAATACACCACATGATCTCATCTGCATTGTCAGTGACAATTTGAAAGAAACTTCCATTGAAGCGCTCGAGGTGCTCTTTGATGATGTGATTGTGCTAAAAGACATATTCGTCCCCCACAAAAAAAGACAGGAAAGACAGGATAGACCTTTCCTCTTCAGTCGTTTTCACGCTTTGAGACTAGGGAAGGACGGCGATCTGGGCAAGCAGTACGACAAGGTGCTTGTTGGGGATGCGGATCTTTTGCCGCTGCGCTATTATGACGATATCTTCGATGTCAAGGCGCCTGCAGGGGTCATCAACGAGAAAAAAGAGTATTGCATGGATTATGAAGAAGGCAAATACATCGTGCCTGAGAGTGCGGAAAAAGAAGGGACCTGGCACTGGCACGAGATATACAAGGACTATCCGATGGGATCGCGGATACCTGCGTCCATCACAGACAGAGTGAAGGAAGACAAGGACAACATGGGCATCAACGCCGCCCTTTATCTCTTTGAACCGTCCATGGAGCTTTACGACTCCATTCAAAAGGATCTTAAAGATCCTGTCATTCAAGGCGAAATCAGCGACTACCCGTGGCCTGAGATGCAGTATATCACCCAGAAAATAAGCGGGAAATGGCACAATTTGGACCTCCGCTACTCCAGTTTCAATGGCTATCCGAAGATTGATGTGCTTTATGGGATTCACTATGCAGGGTTGAAACCCTGGCAGATGAACCACAGGAGCGTGCCGCATTTTGGCAAGTTCGAAGACTACCGTCTTTGGTATGCCGTATTCCTTAAAATGGTCGCCCGGTATCCTGATCTCAGGAAAAGTCCAAAGATTGCGAAACTCGATCATAAAATAAGAGAGCAGTCCAAGCAGGATGCGTATCAGTTCAAACGCAGGGATTTGCCGTCGGTAGCGCATCTTTTTTAACCAACCATGGCGATTCAAATGAACAATTACATTGACACGCATAGTAATCACTGTTACTATTGAATTAGATAGAAGGAAGTGATTGTTATGGAAAAAGAAAGTCTGGGCGAACTGCTTGCTAACGCAATCAGTCATGGACTTGGTGTGCTCTTTTCAATCGGTGCGCTCGTAGTCCTTGTTTTGGCTGCCGAAACCTCGACGGCCCTTGGTGGTGTCATTGTGTTTGGCGTCACTTTGATTGTGCTTTATCTTGCGAGCACGCTTTATCACTCCTTCCCCAAATCTATGAGTAAAGTCGTCAGTGTTTTCAGACGTTTTGACCACGTGGCAATCTACTTCCTCATTTCAGGAACCTATACCGCTTTTGTACTTACCCTCATGCCAACTACGAAGGGCTATGGTCTTTTAATCGCCCTTTGGAGCATTGCGTTTGTCGGTTCGATATTCAAATTCATCTGGATTGATCGGTTCAAACCGGTTCACATCGTACTCTACCTTGCAATGGGTTGGAGTGTCGTTGTGCTTTGGCCGGACATACAGCCGATTATACCTGCATCGAGTCTGACCTTGCTATTCGTGGGCGGAATCAGTTATACTGCAGGCATGGTGTTTTTCGGTTTGAGAAGAAGATATACCCATTTCATATGGCATTTGTTTGTCATCGGAGGATCTCTAGCACACATCATGTCCATCTACTATATTATCTGAATGAGGCGAACACTATGGAAAAAATCGGATTGGTCTTCAACAGCACCGTGTATCTGGATAATGAAACACTCGAGGAATTCAACGTCAAAGTCGTGCCTCTTAATATCCTTGAAAGCGACAACACCTACAAAGAAACGGCCATTACCCCTGAGTTCGTGATTGATGAAATCGACCATGGTCACAAAGTCACTACGGCGCAACCGTCACCGGATAGCTTTCTAAAAGCCTATGAAACACTCTTTGAGGAAGGCTATGACAAAATCCTGACACTGGTCATATCAAGAGGTTTAAGCGGAACCTATCAGTCCGCAGAACTCGCAAAGGACCTTCTTGAAAAACGGGGGGATGACGTCCATGTGCTTGATACGCTCAATGCAGGTTTTGGAAACGAACTTATCGCCAAGGCCATTTTGACAATGGTCTCAAACAACGAGTCTTTTGAGTCAATTATCAGTAAAACCGATGAAATTGCCAGTAAGACCGGTCTTCTTTTCACGGTTTCGAGTCTTTTCCACCTTCAAAGGGGTGGGCGTCTTTCAAAGACGAACGCCTTGATTGGCACTGTGCTTAGAATCAAGCCGATTATCCGTCTGAATGACAAGGGTGAACTCAAGCCCGTACACCGAGAAAGAACGGTTACGAAACTCATCAAATACGTGATCAATACCATTAAAAACGATGACCAAGGACAGGGCAGACTGCATGTTCATCTGGTCGAGCAGCGTTCTGAAGACACCATTGAAAGAATCATCACGGCTTTAAAAGAGAACTTTGAAAATCCCCTTATCAGCGTCAATCACTACATTGGTCCGGTGTTTGCCATACACATTGGCAAAAAGGGCTATGGGATTGCATGGTATAGAGAATAATGTTCATAAGGACCTTTCGGGGTTCTTTTTTTATGCAAAGAAAAAGCCCCGCTTAGGGGGCTTTGTTAATTGATATCTGACTCTTCGATGGGTCTGTTTTCACCGAAATAGTCGTTTTGAAGAATGAAACGGTTGATGATGCTTCTGTGTATCAAACGGTTGTAGTGCAGAAGGACGTCGTTTTCGTTGTATTGCTGGTTGTAATACCCGATGGTCTGTCCATCGGAAATATCCATGTAGTAATCATCAGTCATGAAACTGGAATCCTGAAACCATACGGTGTTCTCGCTGTTTTCATTGAAAACGTCCTTGCCCATGACTTTGTCGTATTCCATGTCTTCAAGATCGAAAAGATTCGCGACGGTCGGCATGATGTCGATGCTCGACATGATGGAATCCACGTGGGTCTCTTCAAGTGAGGGATTGTAAAACATCATGGGAAGATTGTGGATGTTCAAGGATGTGTCTTCGAGATCCTTGGATTGGTTGAATGCCTCGTGGGTATCTTCATCGAGGCCGTAGGCATAGTGGTCGCTTGTGACCATGATGACGGTATCTTCAAGCTTGTTGTTTGCTTCTAGTTGTTCCATCAGATACCCAAGTGCGAGGTCAAACTCGTAGTGGGCGGCCAGGAAGTGTTTGTATTCTTCGTTTTCGATGGTACGGTTTTCGTTTTCGAGAATGTCTTCAATTACGTCAATGTTCTTTGATGCAATTGGATGGCCATCATCATAATCCAGGTGGCCGCTTACAGTGAGGAAGTAGGAGAAGAATTTTTCGCTTTCAATCAGGTCATCGATGGCGTATTTCATCATTGCAAGATCGCTTGTCCAGAATTGGTCTTCACCCTGCGCCTCATCGAGAAGCCCCATGTCGACACCGTTTTCGTATTTGTCAAAACCTATGGTATCTGGGAGGAAGGTTTTTCTAGGGTAGTAAAAATCCGTGTAGTTGTGAAAGGCGAAGGCGTCGTAATCTTCGGTTTTAAAGTGCTTGGGCAGCGTATTTGGGTAGGTGTTTTCTCCATAAGCCTGCATGGAGAGTTGAACTTCCCTGTCGGGATAAAAAGAAGTATGGGTCATGTATTCGTTATCCGCAGTGGTTCTGTAGAAAAGCGGAGCGTAGTAATTGTCAAAAACAATGGAATTTTTCTTCATCGAGTTCAAGTTGGGCATGAACCGAGAGTTGATGCCATATGGTTCCAAGGATTCAGCTGTAATCATGATGAAGTTCTTGTCTTCGAAAATACCGGTATAATCATTGGTTTCGTGCGGTGTGAGTTCATCAAGGTATTTTTCGGTTTCGTTGCGCATGGTGTTGGTGTCCCTGGAATCATCAGAATCGAACATGATGGTTTTGAGATCCAGCCTGGCATAGGTAAGCAGTCCGAAGCGGTCAATTGCAAGGTGTGGACTATAAACGTTCTCGTACAGATCCACATCTGAAAAATTGAATTCCTGGTCTCCGGTATCAGATACGGGTTTGTTGCTGATGGTCTGAACGGCAAGGAACATGACTGCCACACCAAGCAACAAGGCGTAAAACGGTCTGATTGCCCTGTCGTAGCGGATGTCGAATAACTTAGTGGCAAACTCCTTGTTGGCCCTGAGGGTAAAACCAAGCACGATAATCGGAATAAGGTAAAGCAACTGAGTAAATCTAAGGTTGGAGACAATACGGCTTATGAAA
Organism: Bacillota bacterium; assembly: GCA_051745505.1. Lineage (GTDB taxonomy): Bacteria > Bacillota_I > Bacilli_A > Izemoplasmatales > Izemoplasmataceae > M55B118. The sequence continues at coordinate 19,445 of JBNJEC010000013.1, read as the reverse complement.
GTAAGACCTGTTGTGACGTCACCGGTCATGGCGAAGGAATAAAAGCCGTTGACCGTAAGATAAAACACGTGTTGGGAGAAATAAAGGATTGTGAGCCCCACAACAAAAACCACCGTCAGACGTCTCATGATTTTCTGAGAGAAAAAACGGAGGAAGAAGGTTATGAATGCGGCGTAGGCCAAAGAGAATAGCCCTATGCGCACAATGTCGAATCCAAAGCCGATTCTTAGTACTGAGAGTCGAAATGCTACTTCCAAAGTGAAAATGGTCAAAAACATTACGAGCATCAGAGTAGCGGACTTGAATACGTTATCTATTTTCATTGAATCACATCCCTGTGAGACTCTTATTATACTATATGCATTAAGGGTTTTGAAAATAAAACCCTTTGACAGTCAATGATACCATGAAAAAAGCAGTTTTCGCAATGCATTTGAAAGTTATTCTTGACAATATGCAACTAATTTCATAGAATGTTTATAGTCTTTAAAAAAAGACCTCAACATGGCGGCTGTGGCGAAGTGGTTACCGCACCGGATTGTGGCTCCGGCATTCGAGGGTTCAAATCCCTTCAGTCGCCCCATGTATTGGGCTATAGCCAAGTGGTTAAGGCATCGGACTTTGACTCCGACAACGGTGGTTCGAATCCACCTAGCCCAGCCATTATAATTGCGGGTGTGGCGGAACTGGCAGACGCGCTAGATTTAGGATCTAGTTCTTCGGAGTGCAGGTTCGATTCCTGTCACCCGCACCATTTATAAATCCAAAGGCATTGAATTCAGTGCCTTTTTTTATTGGAATCGACGGGTCATAAACATAGAATTTTCAATTAGGTTCGCCAATAGTTAGCGCACAAAGTTAAAATACGGCTCGTTGGCTTTGAAAAGCCGTTTATTTGACGTAATCGAGTTGACAAGCCATCTTTATTATATTAGTATTAGCTTGCAAAGTATGGATTTGTATGACACATTGTCACCCGCGCAGGTCTCTGGCCTGTCTTTTTGTGGTTTAGCACCTATTTTTTTATTGATTTTTCTCGAGTGAGGAGCGTTGCATATGCCAAAGATTATTCATGATGTCATTGAATTTGACAAGAAAACAAGAGAAGCCGTGGATGCCGTGCGCGAAGAAAAAGCGCATGTGGATGCCTATATCGAAGAAGAAAGCAAGCGGCTTGAAAACGAAAAAAGAAAAGAAGCGCAGAAAACCATCGAAGCGCGCAAGAAGGAAATTCAAAAGGATCTTGAGAAACGCAAACAGGCGGCTTTTGAAGAATACAAGAAAACCAAGAAACAGATTGATGAAAAGTTCAATGAAAACAAGGACGAATGGATTGAATCGATTTATCAGGCTTGTATTTCCGAAGAGTCCTAAGGAGTGTGACATATGGGGTCGCTTACTGGCAATGCCATTATATCCAAGGCCAAATCCATCTATGGAAACAGGCTTAAAGCAAATGACTACGAATACCTTTTAAAAGTACGTTCGGTCCCTGAAATCGTGACCTATCTTAAAAACAAGGTGAACTACCGGGAATACCTATTGGACGTGCATGAACAAAGCATTCACAGAGGACAGCTTGAGGAGCTTATCAAAAAAGCGCACTTTGGGCACACTTTGAAACTGGTGAAGTTCGTGGAGACGAAAGACAGAAAGTTTTTCGAACTCAACATGATTCAAAGAGAAATCGACGTGGTGCTTTCAGTACTTAGAAAACTCATTTCCAACGAAAACACCCAGACCTATTCCGATTATCCGACGTTCTTCACAAAACACGCAAGCTTTGACGTATTCAAGCTTACCGAGTCCGAATCGTTTTCAGAAATGCTTGAAATTCTTGAAGATACCCGCTACTACGATGTACTCAAGCCTTTCAACGTCAACAGGCGTGAAGACATCGATTACTCGAAGATTGAACACGAGATGGACAAGCTTTACTACGACATCGTCTTTACCCGCATTGACGAGCTTTATAGCGGCAAGGAACATGAAGAACTCACGAACATCTTTCAGACCAAGGTGGAGCTTGAGAACATCATCAAGGTCTACCGTCTTAAAAAGTTCTATAACGCCGACAAGGAAACCATCATGGATACACTCATCCTGAAACATTCCAAAATGAGCAGACGCAAACTAGAAGAGCTCATACGGCTGCCTGAAGCAGATCTTATCTATTACTATCTTGAACGCTCGGAGCATTCCGCGGTGATTGAGAAAGACCAGGACTATGTCTATGTGGAGTACTACGCCGAAAAGATCAAATACAATCTGGCTAAGAAATACATTTACTTTTCCAATAATGCCCCGAAGGTCTACTCGGCATTCCTAATCTTAAACGAAATCGAAAGAGACAACCTTTTCAATATCATTGAAGGCATTCGCTATGATCTCTCTGAAGAAGAGATCAGGAAAATGCTCATTTACTAGCTTAATTAAGGAGACAGAACTATGGCTATTGTAAAAACGAACTTGGTTCGAATCACGGCACACATAGATTACATGGATCCGACCCTGGAAAGGTTTGTGGACCTTGACTGCATCCATCCCGTCGAAGGTGCGACCATCGCGGGACAGGTCAGAGGCTCACAGACGTTTCACACGGAAAGCCCTTGTAATCTCAGTCTTCAGGAGCTTCAGGAGATTGAAGACGAGTTCGATGTCAAAATCGAGCCGATCGAGCCTGAAAATTACGACTACTCAGTCGACAAGGTTTGTGACCTCATCCACTCGATTCACGGAAGACTCAAATCGCTCGTATCAAGAAAAAAGGAAATTGAAGATTCCATCAAGAAATACGAGGATGCGCTCATCCAGGTTCAGCATATTGAATCACTCGACATCGCGCTTGATGAGATATTCTCCTGTGACTATGTCTATGCCCGTGTGGGACGCCTTCCAAACGACAGCATAGAAAAGCTGAGGTTTCACCGCTCAAGACCGTTCATCTTTCAGTCATTCACTGAAGACAGCAACTACTCTTGGTGCATGTATCTCACGACCAACCGCCACAAAAGAGAAGTCGACAACATCTTCTCCTCGCTTTTCTTTGAAAGAATCCACATCCCCGATTTCGTCAAGGGAACCCCTGAAAACGCCCAAATGACACTGAAAAGGGAAATCAGCGCGCTTCAGGAGAAACTCGACGACCTTCAACACCAGATCAATGCGGTGCTTGAAGATTCGGACGATGACCTTGCGCTTTTCAAAGGGGAGCTGCTCTTCGTTGACAAAATCAATGACGCCAAGGATTATGTGGTAGGACTTGGCAACAAGTTTACCATCACGGGCTTTGTTGAAGAAAACGATGAAGACCAAATCAAGGACAAATTCGCTGACATGGAAGAGGTGGAGGTTGAAATTCTGCCACCTGATCATGACAAGCGCTTGAAACCGCCTACCCGCATCAAGAACGGCTGGTTCTCAAGACCGTTTGACATGTTCGTGGAAATGTATGGCATGCCAAGTGTCAAGGACATCGATCCTACACCATTCGTGGCCTATACCTATGCCCTTCTATTTGGAATAATGTTTGGAGATGTCGGTCAGGGACTCTTGTTCATGATTCTCGGCTGGTTGCTTTACAGATATAAAGGCATGCAGCTGGGACAGGTCGGTATTAGAATCGGCATCTTCTCGATGCTCTTTGGGTTCCTGTACGGTTCCGTATTCGGAAACGAGGAAATCCTCAATCCGCTTTGGCGGGACGTGCTCGGCTTTGAAAACATGCCGCTTCACGTACTCGATCCAAGCTTCACGATGACTTTGCTTATCGGGGCTGTGGGACTCGGTTCCATTCTGATTCTGATGTCCATTGGCATCAATATCGCACTCAATATCAAGAACAAACACTACGCAGAAGTATTCATGTCTCATAACGGCGTGGCCGGAATCATCTTCTACCTCTTCGTGCTTGCAGGCCTTGCCCTTCAAATCGGCATGGGCATTCAGGTATTCAGTCTGCTCACTGTGATTCCGTTTGCGATTCTGCCGCTCATTGCGGTGCTCATGAAAGAGCCCGTTGAACGCAAGCTTCACGGAGGCAAGCTCTTCCCTGAAGGCATTGGCGGCTTTATCACAGAAGGGTTCTTTGAGCTTTTCGAAGTGGTCTTGTCCTATACGACCAACACCATGTCCTTCATGCGTGTGGCCGGTTTCGTACTCTCCCATGCAGGCATGATGCTCGTGGTTTACACACTCATGGATATGGGTGGCGGCCTCATCGCTTCTACAATCATCTTTATTATCGGTAACCTGTTCGTCATGGCGCTTGAAGGCATGATTGTCGGTATCCAGGTTCTTCGTCTTGAATTCTATGAAATGTTCTCAAGGTATTACGAAGGCAACGGTATCAGGTTCCGTTCACTTGGTGAAACACAATAAATCACTACAAATAAAAATAAAAAACAATAGTTATTTCTAGGAGGAAACATCAATGAAAGCATTAGCCATTATTTTACCACTGATCTTAGTTGTCTTCATCTCTTTGCCTTTAATCAAGGTATTTCGCAACCAGGTTACAAAAACAGCCGCACGCAAACGTCTGGCCCTTCACCTTTCCATGTTCGTGGGGGTCGTAGTCGTCGTATTCCTGTTCACCCTCGGTGGCAGCTCAACATTGTTTGCAGCAGAACACACTGAATCCGCTACTGACAACATGACCGGATCACTCGCACAAGGGCTTGGGTTCATCAGTGCCGCACTTGCAACCGGTATGTCCGCACTCGGCGCGGGTATCGCCGTTGCCGCCGCTGCCCCAGCAGCGATTGGCGCCTTCAGTGAAAACGAGAAGAACTTCGGTAAAGCCCTTATCTTCGTTGCCCTCGGTGAAGGGGTCGCGATTTACGGACTGCTTATCTCGATTCTCATCATCAACAGCCTTTAAAGAGAGTTTTCCACAATTGTGGAAAACCTTTCGCATTCCACTGAAAGGAGCGCGTGTCTTCTTAGACACCGGTGAAAATCATGAAATTTTATCTTTTAAGTGACAACGTGGATACACAGGTCGGCATGCGACTTGCCGGCATTGAAGGGGACGTCATTCACGAACGTGAAGAAGTGCTGAAATCCCTTGAAGCATGCATTGATGACGAATCCATCGGCATCGTGCTGATTACGACGAAACTGGTCGAACTCGCGCCAGAGGTCATCAGTGAGCTCAAGCTTACGCTGACCCGTCCTTTAATCGTGGAAATTCCCGACAGACATGGATCGTCCAATGTCGGTGAAGCCATCAACAAGTATGTAAGTGAAGCCATTGGCGTAGACATGTGAGGTGAATAGCCATGGAATACAATACGAACCAGGAACTTTACCAGTATTTCACCCATGAAATCGAGCGCATCGGTGAGCAGCAGATCGAAGCCCTCAGGAAAGAAATGGATGAAAAGAAGAAAAGCGAGCTAAAAAGAATTTCGGACAATATAGAGCGTAAAACAAAGAAGTATCTGAACCGTGAGCTCAAGAACCTGAACACGGATTTTTCTTCGGAAATCAACCGGATTCACACGGAAAATCACCGCAAGCTCATGGAAAAACGTGAAAACCTACTTGAAACCATCTTTGATGACGTCAGGAAAAAGCTTGCTGATTTCGTCAAAAGCGATGACTACAAGACGTTGCTTGAAAAAACCGTGAAAGAAACCGTAGACTATCTCGGTACTGAATCCCTCACGTTTACCGTGGGCGAAGAGGACGAGGGTGTCAAAAACGTTCTCAAGGAGACACTCTCAAGCAAGTATGAGGTAAAAACGTCCAAAACCATAACCATCGGTGGGTTCAAGGTCAAGAGCGAATCAAAAGGGCTTGAGATCGACCGTACACTTGACAAGAAACTAAAAGACCAAAGAGACTGGTTCCATGCAAACTCGGGTCTTTTCATCCGTACCTAACATTCATCATCTAAAGAGGTGACTTTATGCAAAACGATACAATACATTCCATAAACGGTCCCGTAATAACCGTTAAAGACACAGATACGTTTGCCCTCATGGAGATGGTGTTTGTGGGTGAAGACCGTTTGCTGGGCGAGGTAGTCTCCATGACCCGCGAAGCAACCACCATCCAGGTATATGAATCCACATCGGGTCTGAAACCGGGTGAACCGGTCATCGGCAGTGGCGAAAGCATGTCCGTAGACCTTGGGCCTGGGATACTCAGAAACATCTTTGATGGTATCGGACGCCCACTCAAAGCCATTGCTGAAGCCACGGGCGCATTCATAGATGCCGGCAGCGAAGGCAATACCATTGACGAAAACGCACTCTGGCCTGTCAGAATCAAGGTCAGTAAAAACGATACGGTCAAACACGGCGATGTGTATGCTACCGTACAGGAAACCGATTTGATTGAACACAGACTCATGGTGCCTAAAGGCAAAGGCGGTACCGTCGTAGAAGTGGCGGATGACGGCGACCACAAAGCGAGAACAACCATGGTCAAAACGAAGGACAGTGAAGGCAATGTTCATGAGCTTTCATTGATTCAGCGCTGGCCGATCAAGACCCCAAGACCCGTCGAGAGACGCCTTGACGTTGCGAAACCGCTCGTTACCGGCCAAAGGGTCATCGATACCCTTTTCCCAATCATCAAAGGGGGCGCGGCCGCCATTCCTGGTGGCTTTGGTTCAGGTAAAACCATGACCCAGCATCAGCTTGCCAAGTGGTGTGACGCAGACATCATCGTGTTTGTCGGGTGCGGTGAACGCGGAAACGAAATGACTCAGGCGCTTGAAGAGTTCTCTGAACTTATCGACCCGAAGAGTGGAAAACCGCTCACCGATCGCACGGTACTGATTGCGAACACTTCCAACATGCCTGTAGCCGCCCGCGAGGCGAGCATCTATACGGGGGTCACCATTGCGGAGTACTATAGAGACATGGGCTACCACGTGGCCATGCTTGCGGACTCCACATCACGTTGGGCCGAGGCGCTCAGAGAAATCAGCGGACGTCTTGAAGAAATGCCCGCAGAAGAAGGGTTTCCACCATACCTCTCTTCAAGACTTTCACAGTTCTACGAACGCGCCGGCTACTATGAAACCCTGAACCACGAAAATGGTTCTATCTCAATCGTTGGCGCCGTTTCCCCGCAAGGCGCGGATTTCTCAGAGCCTGTTACACAAAATACGAAACGGTTTATTCACGCTTTTTGGGCGCTTGACAAACAGCTTGCCTACGAACGACACTATCCGGCTGTCAACTGGAATGACTCCTACAGCGAATACGTCAATCAACTGAGCGGCTGGTATACCGAAAATGTCGATGAAGAGTTCCTTGATCATCGCCAGCAGCTCGTGAGACTTCTCAATGAAGAGAACAAGCTTCAGGAAATCGTGAAGCTGATCGGGAGTTCGCTATTGCCGGATGATCAGAAACTGATATTGGAAATCTCCAAACTCATCCGCAAAGGGTTCCTCCAGCAAAACGCCTTCCATGATTTCGACAGTTACGTGACGCTTGACAAACAGATGAAGATGATGGATGTCATTCTTTATCTTTATCACGAAGCGGACAAACTCGTCGATCAGGGCATCGCCTTCAGACTGATTACGCAAACAGACATCTTCAACAAGCTTACCAAGATGAAATACGAGGTTCCGAATGACGATTTAGACATGTTTGACGATTATTACGATCTCGTCGACAATGCGCTTTCGGATATCAATTAGGGGGACCAGGTATGAAACTTCAATACATGCACTTAAAAGAGGTCAACGACCCTCTCATATATCTTGAAGGCGTTACGGACGTCGGATTCAACGAAGTGGTTGAAATCGAGATGGATGACGGGTCCATGCGTCATGGACAGGTCATCGAAATCAAGGGCGATACCGTCGGCATTCAGGTATTTGAAGGCACCGAAGGCATCTCGCTTGAAAACACCAAGACTTCTTTCAAAGGACGTTCCATGCACGTGGGCCTTTCCAAGGAAGTGCTCGGACGCATCTTCAGTGGAACCGGAGACCCGATTGACGGGCTTGGGCCACTCTTCATAGACGAACACCGCGACATCAACGGGCTTCCGCTCAATCCGGTCTCACGTGTCTATCCTAGAAACTACATCAACACAGGCATCAGCAGCATCGACGCGCTTACCACACTGATTCGCGGACAGAAACTCCCCATCTTCTCAGGTGCCGGGATGCCTCACGATGAACTTGCGATGCAAATCGTAAGGCAGGCGCGCATCGCCGAAGACGAGGGTGAAAGCGAAAAATTCGGTATTGTCTTTGCGGCCATGGGTGTTAAAAACGACGTCGCAAACTACTTCAAGAGAAGCCTTGAAGAAGCCGGCGTCCTTGATCGCGTGGTCATGTATCTTAACCTTTCAAACGATCCGGTCATTGAACGGATTCTTACCCCTCGTACCGCTCTCACTACGGCGGAATACCTCGCTTACGAACATGATATGCATATCCTTGTCATCATGACCGATATGACATTTTACAGCGAAGCCCTTCGTGAATTCTCATCTTCCAAAGGTGAAATTCCCGGTAGGAAAGGGTTCCCCGGCTACCTATATTCAGATCTCGCGAGTCTTTTTGAGCGCGCGGGCATCGTCAAAGGCAAAGGCGGGAGCGTCACCCAAATACCGATTCTATCAATGCCTAACGATGACATCACGCACCCGATTCCAGACCTCACAGGCTACATCACCGAAGGTCAGATCGTACTCAGTCGTGATCTCCATCAAAAAGGGCTCTATCCCCCCATCGCCACCTTGCCTTCGCTTTCACGTCTCATGAAAGACGGCATCGGTGCGGGGTACACAAGAGACGACCACAAAACCTTGACCGACCAGCTCTTTTCTTCCTATTCACACGTTCAGGAAGCAAGAAGCCTCGCTTCGGTCATCGGAGAAGACGAACTGAGCGACACCGACAAGAAATACATCCGTTTCGGCGAATATTTCGAAAACAATTTCGTCAACCAGGGCCCTGAAGTCAACCGCTCGATTGAAGATACCCTGGATCTTGGCTGGGCACTGCTTTCACTTCTTCCAAGAGAAGAACTCGACCGTGTGGACAGTGACGTCCTTGATGAATTCTACAACGCAGAAGACGCTCAGGAACGTTTCAACATAAAGGAAAAATCATTGGTCCGTGAACTCGGACAAAAGGGTGAGTAATCATGTCTGAAAAGCAAGTATTTCCAACAAAAGGGAATCTGATGGCGCTCAAGCGTTCCAACGAACTTGCTCAGATGGGCCATGACCTCATGTCACGCAAACGCAACATCCTGATTCGTGAAATGATGTCGATGATCGATGATGTGAAGAAACTTCGCGATGAAATCAGTGAAACCTACAGAAAAGCCTACGCTGCGCTTCAGGAAGCGAATATCACACTCGGTATCGTCAATGACATCGCCAAGGAGATTCCAGAAGACAGGAATGTTGAAATCACCTACAGAAGCGTCATGGGTGTGGAAATCCCCAAGGTCAACCACGTGAAGCCGAAAATCCAGCTCAAATACGGCATCGCAAGCACCAATACGAAATTTGACTATGCGTTTCAAAATTTCCAGAAGGCGAAAGACCTTACCGTGCTTCTCGTCGAGGTGGACAACTCGGTATACAGGCTCGCTAGTGCCATCCGCAAAGCCTCAAAAAGGGAAAACGCCCTCAAAAACATTGTTATTCCTAGAAATAAACGCAACATCAAGTTCATCGCGGATACGCTCGAAGAAAAAGAGCGTGAAGAATTTACCCGCATGAAGATTATAAAAAGACGCCAACAATAAAAAATGGAAATCCAAAAGCGAATTTTGGATTTCCATTTTTCTTTTTATAGGGTTTCAAGCACTTTCCTGATGGTGTCCACTTTGTCTGTTTTCTCCCATGGAAGGTCAAGGTCACTTCGACCGAAATGGCCATATGCAGCGACATCCCGGTAAATTGGTCTCGTAAGGTCGAGGGTTTCTATGATGCCTCTTGGCGTCAGCTTGAACACACTTTTTATAACGCTCAGGATGGTATCGTCACTGTATTTCGATGTGCCGAAGGTATTGACGTTGATGCTGGTCGGCTCAGTGACACCGATTGCGTAGGAAAGCTGGATTTCAAGCTTTTTGGCAATGCCTGCGGCCACAAGGTTCTTGGCAACGTAACGTCCCATGTATGAAGCGCTTCTGTCGACTTTGGACGGGTCTTTTCCGCTGAAGGCGCCTCCGCCATGATGGGCTACTCCGCCGTATGTATCGACGATGACCTTGCGTCCTGTGAGGCCAGCGTCGCCATGTGGGCCGCCCACGACGAACTTGCCTGTAGGGTTGATGTAGTAGCGTGTCGCTTGATCAAGTAGGTGGGCGGGAACTATGGGCTCGATCACGTGTTTCCTGATGGCTTCCTTGAGATCCGCCTGTTTGATGTTCGGGGCGTGCTGGGTGGAGACAACGACGTTGTCAATTCGCTTTGGTGAGCCATCTTCATTGAATTCGATGGTAATCTGCGTTTTTCCATCCGGTCTCAGTCCCGCGACAATTTTCTCTTTTCTGACCTTTGATAGTCTCAAGGCGAGCTTTTGTGCATAATAATGGGTAATGGGCATGTACTCGTCAGTCTCATCGGTGGCGTAGCCGAACATGATGCCCTGATCCCCGGCACCGATATCGCCTTCCTGGTTGACGCCTTGTGCGATGTCAGGGGATTGAGGGTCAATCGCGACCATGACACCGAGATTTTCAGCATCAAAGCCGTATTTTCCACGGTCGTAGCCGATTTCCTTGACGGTATTTCTCACGATTTTCTGGATATCCACGTAAGTGGTTGTGGTGATTTCCCCCATCACGAGAATAAGGCCGGTCGTCACAGCGGTTTCCACAGCGACGCGTGCGTTCTTGTCATCTTTCAGGATGGCATCGAGAATGGCGTCTGAAATCTGGTCACAGATCTTATCAGGGTGCCCTTCTGTGACGCTCTCGGATGTAAAGAGTCTTTTGTGTGTCATGGTTTCACTTCCTTGTTAGAAATTAATCTCTATTTCTTTTGTTTTTCCGTTTTTTTGGTTTGGGGACGGGGTCATAGCCGCCTTTTGACAAGGGGTTGCAACGGAGGATGCGCCAGATACTGAGAATCGAGGCATAAAAAAAATTTCGTGTCTTAAACGCCTCTTTGGAATAGTGACTGCATGTGGGCGTGTAACGACACGTGGGGTTTTTGTTTGAAGATATTTTCTGATACCATTCAATCAGTCTGATAACTGCTTTTTTCATGATGACGCCTCCTAGAAACATCATACCAAATCACTTGAATTTAAGCAATCAAATTGACAAAACTGAATAATCATTCACCTAGACAAAAAGCCCTATTTTTGGTAATATGTTGTTGGTGATACTATGGAAAACAACAATTCGATTGAAACCGTCTACGCATATGTGGACAATGTAGCGACAGTGATAAGTGAACAAACGAACCTACCCTATTTAAAAGGCGTCAGTGAAGCCATCGGTTTTCTCATAGATCACCGGTTGACTGTGCCAGTCGATCTTGAAAGTGAAAAAAACATTGAAATCGCGCGTCAGTCGCTTGATTCTGTGGATTTTTCCAAGGAAACGGTCAGAAAAGGCGTTCAGATTGCGTTGCTCAAAGGGTTCAAGGAAATCGACATTACAAACGCAATGATGACTCCTGATTCGATTGGGATGTTCATGGCTTACATGATTTCAAAGCTTTACGGGGGTAGAAAACCACTCAAGGTGCTCGATCCCTTGTCGGGAACTGGCAATCTGCTCGCAACGCTTATCAACCATTATGATGAGCGGCTGGATATTTCAGGGATTGAAATCGACCCAATGCTCGCGGATCTTTCCAAGAACCTGCTAGACGCTTTGGATGTGGAAGCCTCCATTGCCACGCAGGACACGCTTGCCTATCATGGTGAAGCGGTCGATTTGATTGTGACTGATTTTCCGGTCGAATCCATCGACAGAAAAGATACGTATCTGCCTTATCAGGTGATTCTCCATCACATGAGCCATGTTAAGCCCGGAGGGTACTTCGTGGCGCTTATCGAAAACAACTTCTTTGAACAAAACGAAGCTGACACCTTCAAGGAAAGACTTATGGAAGAAGCCCATCTATACGGACTTTTGAAACTCGATGAAAGTTTATTCACCAATCACCACAAAAGCATTCTCATACTGAAACGAAAAACACACAAGGAAGAAACCGAGGAAAAGTTTCTCGTCGTTGATCTGCCACCCTTCTCTGATGAAACGGCGTTTAATCGCTCCTTGGATAAAATAGAAAACTGGTTTAAAAATAGAAAGGTTGATTAACATGAAAATCATAGCCGTAAACGCAGGCAGTTCATCACTCAAGTTCCAGCTTTTGAACATGCCAGAAGAAACCGTGATTGCAAGTGGTGTCGTAGAACGCATCGGAATGGATGGCGGAAACTTCAAACTGAAGTACAATGGAAACGAAACAGAAGAACAACTCGACATGCCCGACCACGCTGTGGCGGTAGAACATTTGCTTGAAAAGCTCGTCAGTCTCAACATCGTTGCCTCTTATGAAGACATCTCAGGGGTCGGACACCGCGTGGTTCATGGGGGAGAAAAATTCTCTGACAGTGTATTGATTGATCAGGAAGTCCTCGACGCGATCAATGAAGTCAGCGACCTCGCACCGCTTCACAACCCAGCGAACCTAACTGGCATCAAGGCTTTCCAGGAAGCGCTCCCGAACAAACCACAGGTTGCCGTATTCGATACGGCGTTCCACCAAACCATGACTAAAGAAACGTATATGTATTCAACACCGTATGAATGGTATTCAAAATTTGGGGTTCGCAAGTACGGATTCCACGGCACCAGCCACAAATACGTGTCCCAACGTGTCGCCGACATTCTTGGAAAAGATGTGAAAGATCTCAAAACAATCGTCTTGCACATTGGTAATGGGGCTTCAATCTGCGCGATTGACGGCGGCGTTTCAGTGGACACCTCAATGGGATTCACCCCGCTTGCAGGTATCACCATGGGCACCCGTTCAGGCGATATTGACCCTGCGATTGTCGAATTCATCGCGCAAAAACAAAACAGAAGCCTTGAAGACGTCATGAACGACCTCAACAAGAAATCAGGCTACCTCGGAATCAGTGGCGTATCCTCGGATTCAAGAGATCTCTGGGCGGCGGCCGATGAAGGCAACGACCGCGCAAAACTCGCCATCGACAAACAGGCGAAGATGATTGCGGACTACGTCGGCGCCTACTTCATCCATATGGGTGGTGTGGACAACATCATCTTCACAGCCGGCATCGGTGAAAACGCACCAGAAACACGTGAAGTCATCTCAAGACGCCTTGAAAACGCCCTCAATACCGAACTCGACACTGAAGCGAACAAGGTAAGAGGCAAAGAACAAATCATTTCCAAAGAAGGTTCAAAAGTGAAACTCATGGTCGTTCCGACCAACGAGGAAGTCATGATCGCGCGTGATACGCAACGTCTCATGAACGAATAACAAATAACGCACACTTTAAAAAAGAAAAAAACAATCTGATTCGTATCATATGAGTAGGAGGTATGATTATGAAGAAGATTGTTTTTTTATTGTGCATGATAGGCCTTGTGGGGTTGCCAAGTTCCCCTTTGGAAGCCACAGATGGCGCAAAAGTGACTCAGGAGACCATTGATGGTGAAAAGGTGACTGTCATAGAAGGCGAAGGCAAAGTGCCTTTCAAGCTAATCAGAGGCGACAGAGAGAACCACTACGAGATTACGCAGAGTTATGAGTCTGATGGGCAATTCATCATGTTTGGCTACGCGGAACTCAAAGACACCACGGCTTTTTACGATGGGTATGTGCTCGTGGTGAATGACTCGGGAGAAATTGAGCATGAAACCATCATCGAACGCAATTATCTCACAGAAGTCAAAGCGGTTGAAATGACAGAGGATGCGGTTTATGTGCTCGTGGATCAACATATACGCAAGGAAGACGATGTTGTATTCAAAAGCAGTCTCGTCATGAAACTCAGTGATGAGACAAAAGGAATGCATGAAACCGAATATCAGCTAAGGCGTATTGATGTGGACTCGGGTGCGATTTTCATGAGTGAGGCTTTTTCCGGTCCTTATGAGCATGCACTGATGGAAGACGGTACGGTGGTTGAAAACGGAGAGACGTATGGCCTTGAAGACGGTGCTCAATACAGTGAAGAAGTGCTTTTTTACACACTGTGCGAGAACGCCATGTCGGATGGTGCGCCTATTGAGAAGGTGCACCGGGAAACTTACCCTGGTCATTACCTCTTCACATGCGAAGACAAGGAAATGGTTTATACGCTGAATCCTCTCATTGAGGGCGTAACGCTTTTTGAAGAAAGGAAAGCGCCACTCACAGTAGCAATCAGCGGGGGTAGAACATGGCTCAATGATGAGCTTTATGTAAGTGAGAGTCTCATAGATATGCCAGGGTATCACACACTCAGGATAGAAGGGGCGAATGGGTATGAATTAAGGCGCTCCTTTACACTCACATCGGGTCTTGAAGGGGTTTTGGACGGGGAAACCTATCATGAGAAGATCCCCCTTTTCTTTTCGGGAAACGGATTGCTGAATGGGACAGAGATTCAATCGGGCCACGTCATCGATGAAAGTGGAGAATATGACCTCGTGATTGACGGTTATGAAGGTTACTCGGAAACCTACAGCTTTGAAGTCAACCTGGGGGAAGAGACGCCTGGTTTCGATGAGGTCAAACTTGAAATCGGGATTGTAGCGGGGGCGTTCCTGTTTACGGGTGGGGGATTCCTGATATACAAAAAAAGAAAGTAATGATACTCACCCTCTTGGCATGAATGATGATGTGTTATAATTTATGTGAGAAAGAAGGTGGGCCAATGTTAGCCAGTTTGTTTTTGGAAACCGCATACAGTTTCAGAGGCTCTTCAATCAGTCTCAAAAGATTGATTGAAAAGGCTCGTTCTTTGAACCTGGATACGCTTGTGCTCACAGACAGACGCATGCATGGTGTCAGACAATTCGTGCATGCTTGCAAATCAAATGATATTACGCCCATTGTCGGGGTGCAGATTGATGCTGCACCCTTTTTCAAGGATGTTCCACTCAAGCTGATTGCTTATGCACAGAACGAACAAGGCTACAAGAATCTGCTCAAGCTTGCAACTTTGAACAGCATCGGCGCAACCATCGAACTGAATCAGATCAAAGAGCACCTTGAAGGCGTGAGCCTCATGCTCAATACGCTGGAAGGCGAGATGAAAGCCCTCGAAGACGCATCTCAGACTCAGGCTATCAAAAGTGTGCTTCATGAACTAAGAAACCTTACAGATGCCTTTTATATCGGCATTCGCCCAGAAGACGACAGCGAAGAAAACCATGTCATGCCACTGGACAGAGTGGCATATCTTGAGAAAGACGATTATGAGGTGCACAAGGCGCTTTCTTCAATTCATGAAATGGAACCTCTGCTCAAGGAAGAGGAGCCCGGGTATCTCAAGGATGAGAATGTTCTCAAAAAGCTTTATCAATCCCCTGAAAAGGTGGAACGGTTTTTGAAAAGGCATGTGTTCACGTTGCCTGATGAACAGGCGAATCTGCCTGATTTCAAAACGCCTGAAGGCGTGAACAGCGAACGGTACCTTCGAGCGCTCGCCCACAAGGGTCTTATGAAGCGAATTAGTGGGAAACCGCTAAACAAAGACAAATATGTTCAACGACTAAACAAGGAGTTGTCGGTTATACACAGCCTTGGATATGACGATTACTTCCTTATTGTGTGGGACGTTATCAAGTATGCAAAAAAGGAGAAAATACTTGTTGGTCCGGGCCGCGGAAGCGCACCGGGAAGCCTGGTTTCCTATGCGCTTGGCATTACTACAATCGACCCCATCAGACACGGGCTCTTGTTTGAGCGGTTTTTGAACAAGGCTAGACTCAACATGCCAGATATCGACATCGACTTCCCTGACGACAAAAGGGATCAGCTTATTCAATACGTGAGAAAACGGTATGGCAATCATTATGTGTCTCTCATATGCACATTTGGAACCTTCCTTTCCAAAAGCAGCATCCGTGACACCGCCCGCGTTTTCGAGATCAGAAAACCACTTGTAGAAGAAGTGGTGAAGGCGACTGCGAAATACAGTTCGATTGCAGAAATGATTGAACAGGATCCAAACGTACAAAACCGAATGGATTATGATGACACGGTCTCGCTTTGGCTTGATGCCGCGAAGAAGATTGAAGGACTGCCAAGACATGTCTCAACGCATGCGGCAGGTGTGATGCTTTCAGACAAACCCCTCATAGAATATACGGCTTTGCAGGAAGGACTCAATGGAGTCTATCAATCCCAGTACGAACAAAAGGACCTAGAAGCGATGGGGCTTCTCAAAATGGATTTTTTGGGGCTTAGAAACCTTACCATGATCGAACACATTCTCAAAGACATAGAAAAGAATCATGGTAGAAACATCAACCCCTATACGTTGCCTCTTGATGATACGCTTACCTACAAGCTCATGAGAGAAAAAAGCATGACAGGGCTTTTCCAGCTTGAGAGTGGCGGAATGCGCTCGCTTATCAAACGGCTTCAACCGACCAAATTCGAAGACATTGCGATGGCGCTTGCGTTATACAGGCCCGGCCCGATGGAAAGCATTCCGGTTTTTCTGAAAAGAAGACAGGGCAAAGAGAAAACAGAAAGTCTCTCCGCTGAAATCGATGCCATCTTGAAACCTACTGAAGGAATACTGCTATATCAGGAACAAATAATGGCCATTGCTTCAAGGTTTGCCGGGTATTCGCTCAGTGAAGCGGATATATTGAGGCGCGCCGTAAGCAAAAAAGACAGAAACACGCTGGAAAAGGAACGAAGAAACTTCATAGAAAAAGCCGTGAACAACGACAAGGACAAGACGCTGGCCAATAAAATTTATGATTACATCGTACGATTTGCAGACTACGGTTTCAACAAGTCTCATTCTGTTGCGTATGGACTCATATCTTACTGGATGGCATATTTGAAGGCGCACTATCCAGCAGAGTTTTTGATGGAACTCATGCATACCGCCGTTTCAAACGCCAACCAAATGCGTCTTTACATGCAGGAAGCATTGGATTTAGGGTTAAGCATAAAGCGCCCAGACATTGCCATAAGCGGAGTCCGCTTCAAACGAAAAGGGAAAGTGCTCTATTACCCATTAACGGCCATCAAGAATCTTGGCAAAAACAATGCAGAGACCATTGTGAGAATAAGGGAGGAAACCGGGGGATTCACGTCCTTCACCGATTTCATCCGCAAAACAACAGATACTTTGAACAAGCGGCATTACGAATATTTAATCTATTCAGGGGCGCTAGATGACTTCGCCAAAAACCAACGTACCATGCTCGACAATCTGGAGGCTATCATCGCTTTTGCAAAATACGAAACAGCGATTGATTCCGATGATTTCATCTTGAGAGAAAGTCCTTCTGATGCTTTTGAAACACTCAGAAAAAACGAGCGATTGTCCCTTGGTCTCAACATCGAATACGACCAGCTCAAACCCTATGAAACCCTGATTGACAACAAAGACATCCACTTGCCCAAAGACATCCCTTCACTCCCACAAAACAGACACATCACGCTGCTTGCGATTTTGGGAAGGGTCAAGGAAATCAAGACCAAGAAAGGCGATCCCATGGCTTTTCTCACACTTGAAGACAGAGTGAGCAATGTGGACGCGGTCTTGTTCCCAAACGTTTTCAACACAATCAATGTGACATTGAACGAAGGAGATGTTATGCTTTTCACGGGTTCGCTAAGGAAAAAAGCGGATAGTTTGCAGTTGATAATTGAAAAGATTACATTCCCAAGCGTTTAAGCCATAAACCCTTTATGGTATAATAAATTTAACAAGAAGGTGAGATTCCTATGAGAAAAATCGCGGTAATGACTTCCGGTGGTGACGCACCGGGCATGAACACGGCCATACGGGCTGTTGTTCGAAGCGGCTTCCATTACGGTTTCGAAGTTTACGGCATCAGAAATGGGTTTCTAGGTCTTTATGAAGATGAAATCTTCAAAATGGACAGAACCGATGTATCGAGAATCATCAATCGGGGTGGAACTGTCTTAGGCAGTGCCAGATTCCCTGAATTCCGTGAACTTGAAAATCAGAAGGTGGCGGTGGAGAACCTCAAAAAAAGAGGCATCGACGGTGTCATCGTCCTTGGTGGGGACGGATCGTTCAAAGGGGCTTCGGCTCTCAGCGAACACGGCATCAAGACCATTGGACTTCCTGCCACCATCGACAACGACATTGCGGCTACGGATTATTCCATTGGTTTCTTTACGGCCCTCGATACGGCGGTTGAATCCATTGACAAGCTAAGGGATACTTCGTTTTCACACAGACGCTGTAGCGTCGTTGAGGTGATGGGGCGCCATTGCGGTGATCTCGCGCTTTATGCGGGCATTGCAGTAGGCAGTGAATTCATCATTACCCCTGAGACAGGCTATATCAAGGACAAAACCATCAGAAGCATACAGGAATCATTTGATCGCAACAAGCGTCACGCCATCGTGGTCGTCACCGAACACATGACCGATGTCGCGGACCTAGCCAAGGAAATCGAAGCACGCACCGGTCATGAAACCCGGGCAACTGTTCTTGGACACGTTCAACGTGGCGGAACCCCTCAGGCTTTTGACAGAGTGCTTGCGACTGACATGGCCGAAAGAGCCGTATACCTTCTCAAGCAAGGAAGGGATTCTCTCGTTCTCGGCTTGCGTGGTCAAGAAATAACCAGTTTCCGAATGGATGTTGCTTTGAGTATGGAAAAACCCGTCTCAAACAAACGATACGGTCTTCTCGGAAGACTGAGAAACTAAGGAGTGAATACTGTGCCATTCAACCAAACAAAAATTGTCTGTACCATTGGACCTGCCACTGAATCTGAAGAAATGATGCGAAACCTCATCAAGGCGGGGATGGATGTAATGCGACTCAACTTCTCGCATTCCAACTACGAGGAACACGAACTTCGTCTTGATACGCTCATCAAACTCAACAAGGAAATGAACACCCATGTTGCGGGTCTTCTTGATACCAAGGGACCGGAAATCAGAACCCACGGGTTCAAAGATGGAAAAGCCAGAATCACAGTTGGCAGCAAAGTGGATGTTTACATGGATGAAATCGAAGGAGACGAAACCAAATTCTCCGTATCCTATCCAGACCTCTACAAGGATGTTGCAGTCGGCGGAACCATCGTCGTGGATGATGGGTATCTCAGTTTGAAAGTCGATGACATCGATAAGGAAAACAAAATCATCAAGACGACGTCTTTCAACACCCACACCATCAGAGACAAAAGAGGCATCAATGTTCCAGGTATGAAACTCAACCTCGATTTCGTATCCGAGAAGGATTATCAGGATATCGTGTGGGCGTGCGAGCAGAACATCGATTTTATCGCCGCAAGTTT
>JBNJEC010000012.1:0-24101 GCA_051745505.1 Bacillota bacterium | reverse complement strand
CTAAAAATATGGCGTTCCGGGCGAGATTCGAACTCGCGACCTACAGCTTCGGAGGCTGGCGCTCTATCCAGCTGAGCTACCGGAACGTATGTGTTTTTTTACATCCAGTGAACATAATAGCATAAAACATTCGTTTTATGCTATTATTCATTGCGTTCATCTGGAATTTCTTATGGTCCTGACTCTTTTGTTCATGAGATGTCTAATGCTATAGCGATACATCAGGGCTTTGAGTTTCGAAAGCGACTGATCATGTTCGCCAAACAAGGCGTCCGGGGTTTCAAAGGTCCCAAGCGCCTTCGTGATGGCATCTTTTTGTATGTAGGTCTCTTCGCCCTGCCAGTCGATGTGAAGATTGCCAAAGTCTTTTGTTGCGACGGCGTACCCGTAAAAGGAGCCTTTGTGGTCGTCAAACTTCCGTTTGAGCCCATCGATGTAGTCCTTGTCAAGAATGTAGCCTTCAAGGGGAATCCACGTGCCTTCATAAAAGACAAGGACACGTGAATGAAGTAAGTGACTTGGAGACAGGTTTCTGATCATGGGCGGGAAAAGCTCTTTTTGAAACGAAGCGTCCACTTCAAAGCCTTCGATTTTCGCAGGGATCTCAAGCGCTCTTAAAAGCGCCATCAGAAGGATGCCTTTTGTATTGCACTGTCCAATGCCTTCAATGAGGACCGTACTCGCCTTTAGCGTGTCCCTTTTACTATACCCAAACCCGATACTGTCTCGCACAAAGTAATAAACGGCCTCGATTTTTTTGTAAGGGGAAAGCGAGCGCCACGATGAACTTTTGATAAGGGCTTCTATGGACGGATGGGTAAAATCCAGGAGCGGCGTTTCTTTCAGGAGTGTTTCTTCATTCATTATATGACGAAGTTTCCGTCTTTGAAGATTTGAATTTCAGTGCCATCTTCCTTGATGCCTTTGACGGATAGATCTTCACTTCCGAACATGAAATCGGAGTGGGCCATGGAATGGTTGTAGCCGAGTGCCTTGAGGCTTTCCTTGTCCATTTCAGTACCGCCTTCAACGTTCATCGGATAGGCGCGTCCAAGGGCCATGTGGCAGCTTGCGTTTTCATCGAAAAGCGTATTGAAGAAAAGGATGCCGGTATTTGAAATCGGTGAATCGTAAGGAATGAGGGCGATTTCACCGAGATAACGGCTGCCTTCATCGAATTCCACGAGATTTTTAAGCGCGTCTTTTTCCTTTTTGGCGTCATAATCAATGACTTCGCCGTCTTTGAACGTCAACCAGAAATCTTCGATGAGATTCCCCTGGTAGTTGAGTGGTTTGGTGGCGTACACGGTTCCGTTCACACCGGTCTTGAGCGGCATGGTGAAGGATTCTTCAGTGGGGATGTTCGGGTTGAAGACGATGCCTTTGGTGCTTTCTTCATTTCCGCCGGCCCAAACGTGGTTCTTGACGAGCTCCACGGTGATGTCTGTGCCAAGGCTGTTTTCAAAGTGAAGGGCCTTGAACTGATGATCGTTCAGGATTTTGTTGTGGCGGGCGAGTTTTTCGTTGTGGGCTTCCCAGTCCTTGACCGGATCGTTGTCCGCATATACGCGCGAAGCGTTCAATATTGCGTCCCAAAGCGCTTCAACCGCTTCTTCGCCTGATTTTTCAGGGAAGACTTTTTCCGCCCATGTAGCATTAGGCGCACCGACGATGGTCCATTGTGAGCGGTTGCCCATCATATGGGTCTGGAAGAAATCGAGTTTTCTGGAGCGTGCTTGTGAGGCTTTTTGGATCTTGTTTCCGGGGACGTCACTGTTTAGCCCGGGTACGGGGGAGGTGATTGAGATGAAGCATGCGCCTTGATCGACGAAGTACTCATATTTCTTGATGATGTGTTCAGGGACTTCGGTGAGGGCTTCTTCGCTCATACCAAGGTATGAAAACCTTGAAACGTACGGATCGTTCCATTGTACTTCGACGCGTTTTGCGCCTGCATCATAGGCTTTTTCAGTGATTTTTCTGGCCAGGTCGTTGGTATCGGTTGAGGCATTGACTACCACGATTTGGTCCTTTTGAACGTTTGCGCCGATATTGACGGCAAGTTCTGCGAATTTTTCGATTTTTCTTTGGTCTGGCATTTGATTCATCCTCTCTTGTTATCTAATAAGCATTATAACACTTAGGGCCTTGCAAGTGAACCTCAAACGCCAAATATGGCGTGCAAAAAAAGAGACATTCAGGTTTCGAATGTCTCTAGGGCTTCTGTGGATAGTTTTGTTGGTTCATAGCCTGCGTCTTTGATCGCTTCAATAAAGTGTTCGTCCATTTCCGGATATCCTTTGTACCAGACTTTTCCAAAGCCTCTTCCAATGTTGATGTCTGATTTCAAAGCCCCGGCCTTTGTGAGTGCATTATCGATGTGATTGAGACAACTCGCACAACGCATCCCTTCAATTTTGACTCTGAGTTCGTAAGTGGGATCACTCAACGTCATCACCACTTGTTAGCTCTTCAAAAATGTCTTGGCGGATTTCGCTTAGTTTATCACTGAGCGCTTCGTCTCCAAGTGAATCGAGGTCAAGAGCATTCACGCGTCTTGCATACATCACTTCGTACGTTTCTCTTTCCTCTGGAGTCAATTGGTTGTACTGTTCAATCTCAGAATCATCAAACATTGATCCGTACATCCAATCGTGATGCTGAAAATGGTCTTCATCGTCGAATCCCCCGTGGCAGCCGCCTGGTCCGTATCCGCCTCTTCCATGGTAGTAGGTTTCCTCATCTTCAACATTGTCCATGGGTGTGAAGGTGTCAAACGTTTCATGAGCATTGAGGAGCGTAACGCCCATAAAGAGTGTTAATACACCAACGCCCAGTCCGATTAATAGTTTGTTCATAGTGTCCTCCTTTATTTCAAGATACACTAAGTATACCAAGCGAATATGAACCAATCATGAAGACACAAAAAAAACCACGGAAAAATCCGTGGATTGAATGTATAATCTGGAGCTAACGGGGCTCGAACCCGTGACCTCTAGCATGCCATGCTAGCGCTCTCCCAGCTGAGCTATAGCCCCTTACTTTAAAGATTTTACACGAAGAAGGCGTGTTTTGCAATCCCTTTATTCAATTTCTTCATATGCGTCGAGGACCCCTTTTAAAAGATGGGGTCTGTCCGTCATGATGCCGTCCGCTCCAACATTAACGAGCATGCGCATCGTCTCTTGGTCGTTGATGGTCCAGAAGTGTACGGCAATGTTGTGGTCATGGGCGGATTTTATGAAGGATTCATCCGCAAAGAGGATGCCTTGTTGGGTGGTTGGGAGTTGAAACACACTGACGGGTTCAGTGAAAAATACGTTGAGACGACTCCTTTGAAGAATGACGAAATTCCTGATGGCGCTTTCCTGGGGTGAAAACATGAGGGTTTCATTTTCCGAGGCCTTCCGTTTGATGGTCTCATAGATGTCTTCGTGAAAAGACGCAAGGACGATTCTTGAGAATGTGTCATACTCTTCATCTAGCGTTTCAAGCAAATCAAGGGTTTCTTCAAGCGCTTCTTGGCCTGTTTCACCCTTTTGCTTGATCTCGACATTTATCGGATTGTCGGGAAAAGCCTTGATAAGCTCTTCAAGCGTGGTCGCGAGAAAGACGTCTTCATGTCTTGCGTCCACGCCCTCCGGATAGTTTACATCCGTTGGGGATACCTGCTCATTTTGATAGTTGGTGTATTTTGTGAAGGTGCCTGTGGTGTTTGTGCCATTGGGACCGTCAATCGGATTTTCATAGCCGAAATCCACTTCATCCTCCATGAGATCTTCGTAATTCGTCTCGATGATGGGCGCATCGACCAGATTGGTTTTTCTATCGAGCGTGGTATCGTGTGAGAGAATGATGACTCCGTCTTTAGTAAGGGAGACGTCGGTTTCCATCATGACATCTTGATCGGCACTGTAGGCATTGTAATAGGCCTCAAGCGTATTATCGGGAAATTCGTGGTTGCCACCGCCGTGAGCGATGAGCATGGGTTGCTCCCCTTCTTCTCTTATAAAGGGATTCTCCCCTTCGTGGCCTTGCGGCTTTGGAAAAGCGACCAGCACACCATAAATGGCGATTACAAAAAGAAGGATGATGAGGGTCAGTTTTTTCTTGCTTAATTTGACATTGAAAAGTTTTCTCATATATACTCACCTGTTTTTACACGTCGATGCCAAAGGCGATTCTGAGCAAAGACCCTACGAGGAAGGAAAATGCGGCGACCCCCATGCTGATGGTGGCCATTTGCAGGAATCTTTTTTTGAAACTGATATTCAAGGCAACAGACATGTAATAATTGAAAATAAAAATGATGAAAAGCGCAGACGCTAGCATGATAGCAAGTGAAATCATCGGCTCATCCAAAAGAAGATAAGGAAGAATTAAAATGGCGACCACGATAACGTAAGCCCCACCGGTGTAGAAACTGGATTTGAGGGCATCGTCTCTGCCGTCAGCTTTCGTTGAAAGGTATTCGCTCGCCGCCATCGAAAGCGAGGCTGCAATCCCGGTAATGAGCCCTGAAAGCGAGATGATCCTCGGATCGGACACCGCAAAACTGAGACCGGCAAGTGCGCCGGTCAACTCGACAAGGGCGTCGTTGAGTCCAAGGACCATAGAGCGAACGTATTTGAGGCGGTCTTCATCAAGCGCATCAAGCAGTTCTCTTTCATGGTTCGCTTCTTCTTCTTCGACGCGTTTGGCTTCGGGCACTTCATCGCTGATGGCGTTGTAGGTTTTCTGGGCGAAATCCTCTCCGCGTTCCATGAACCGGAGCACAAAGGTAATGCCTAGAAGCATGCTCAGGATTTTGTAGCGCCATATCTGAAAGCGCCTTGGTTTTACTTTAACACCTGTATAGGTTTCCCAGGTGTCTGCATGCTCTTTTTCCTGATTGGCAATTTCCTGAATCACTTTCTTGTTGTGGGGGTCTTTCACCCTTTTCGCAATGGCGGAATAGATGTGGTACTCGGTGATTTCACTGCGCTGCATTTCAAGCAGGGTGTTTTTCGTGCTTTCACTTATAGCCATGAGTAGCCTCCAAAATAGTGTCTTTACATCCATTTTATAATGCATCGAACATTTTTACAATCTGTGTTTGTGCTCAATTATTTGATATACTGATTATGAAAGGTGGTGCAATGTGAACATACTCATAGCGATTGATTCATTCAAAGGGTCCATGTCTTCAAAGAAGGCAAACCATACAGTCAAAAAGGCGTTTGAGGAAAGTTTTGATGCAACGGTGAATACTTTACCTTTGGCCGACGGGGGCGAGGGCACGATTGACGCGCTCAAGGACGTTTTAAAAGGCACTTTGCATTTTGAAAAAACCCATGACAGTCTCATGCGAACACTCAAAAGCCGGTATCTGACATTTGAAAAGGATTCCGCGCTTGTTGAACTCGCTGAAACGGCGGGACTCAGTCTTTTGAACCCCGATGAACAAACGCCGCTTGAGACATCTACTTACGGAGTGGGTGAACAGTTCAAAAGCGCTGTGGATAATGGTGCGAAACACGTCTATATCGGCATAGGGGGCAGTGCCACAAATGATGGTGGCATTGGATTTTTAAACGCGCTCGGTGTCATATTTTTGGATAAACAAGAAGAAGCTTTGACGCCTAAAGGCGCTTCACTGAAGCGTATTCATTCCATTGAAAACACCGAAACCTTGAATCGGTACAAGGATGTTTCCATCACCCTGCTTTGCGATGTCAACAATCCCCTTACCGGAAAAAACGGGGCCGCGCGAGTGTACGGGCCGCAAAAAGGGGCGAGTGAAAAGGATGTAGCGTTTCTAGAAGAGGGTCTCAATCACTACGCTGACTTGCTCAACGTCTCAAAAGCCACCAGGGCTCTACCAGGAATGGGCGCAGCGGGAGGGGTTGCGCTATCCCTTAAGCATTTTTTTCCAACAGACATCAAAAGCGGCTTTGAAGTCATCCGTGAACTCACTCATCTCGATGGCATCATTGAAGCATCAGATCTGATCATCACCGGCGAAGGGGCCATCGATGGGTCTTCCCTTAATGACAAAGGGCCTTTCAAACTCGCAAAACTGGCCCACGAAAAAAGGAAAACCGTTATTGCCTTCACTGGGGCTTTTAACGATCAGAAGAGGCGCGCTCTTTACCCGTTTGACGCCATTTTTCCAATCAATCTATCGCCCGTGAAACTTGAAGAAGCCTTGATTTCCAAAACCGCTGAAAGAAGCCTTCATAGTACGGCCGGTGAAGTTGCGAAACTTTTGAAAGAGATGCCGTGAAACATACGTGAAACATAGAAAAAGAGGTCGAACGACCTCTTTTTCAATCCCAGTCAAGCAGGCGTTTTTCGCCTTCCAGGTTTCTGATAGCTGTGACGTCCTGTGAGACTTCTAGCACACCTTCATAGTTGCCCGCTTCGTCCCGTATGGCAAAGTAGCGAATGTAGAGGAACGTGCCTTTGAAATCAATCCAGAAATCCGCCGTATCCTTGGTGCCTTCTTTGAAGGCCGTTACGATTTTTTCAACCGTACCGACACTTTTGGGCGGATGGCAATGCTTGACGAGCCTTCCGATGATGGATGGGCTTCTTGGAAAGTGACGGTCGCTTTTGTTGTTGAAATACTGGACTCTGTCATCTTTGTCGACGTAGGTGAGATCAAGGGGAAGGTGTGAGAAAATGAGTGTGAGCTGCTTGAAGGAAAGGGTTCCGGTGTTGCTTTTGTATAGCCCGTCTTCAAAAGTGTCACGGTCCTTCTTTTCAAGTTTGGGTGGGGTTCTTTCTATGAATGTGAATCCGTAATCAAACGATTCTTCATACATGGCGTCCATGGTTTGTTCGCTTAAGACCTTGATCGCAACTGGAAAAAGAATGAGTTGTTCTTTTTGCATGATGCCATAAACAAGGTAGTAAAAATCTCCAATCATGGATTTGAATGTTTTTACATCGAGCGGTGTTTCACGGAGGATAGAAAGTATTTTCTTAAGAAGCACTCTTGCATCATCATGAAGCGCCCACATGACCGTGAGTGGGTTCGTTGAAGGCAGTTTTTCTTCGAGTCTTGGGAAGAGTATGTTTTCCTTCTTCTGGTATTTTCGCTCAAGAAGCATGAGTTTTTCAAAGCCTTTTAGAATCATGGCCTTGTTGGCCTTGATGGCATCACTGTCTCCTTTGAAATATTCCTTCATTGCCTTTAGGTGCGTGGTGATGGCGTCGTTTTCACTGAGCAAGGCGTCAAAGAAGGGATGGTCGTGGTTCTTGACTTCGTAGCGTTCAAGGCCTTCTTTGAAGGCATTGACGAACTTGTTGGCGTTTTTCTTGATGGTGGCCACCGATGCCTTCGAATGGGCGCCGTAGAGATTGACATGGAAAAGATCAATGGGTCTTATGTCCTGTACCGTGTCCTTGTAGGTTTCATAGACTTGTCTTTTTTCCTGTCTTTCTTCCGCTTTCAATAGTTCATCCATGAAAGCGTCCAGACGTTTGATTTTCGCTTCGTCCTTGTTCAGGTATTCCATGGTTGGCCTCCTTATTTCTGTTTGTTGAAGAGCATCGCTTTCTGACGGTTTAACCGGTTGTAGCGCACGGTACCATAAACCCCGGTGATGATGAGGAATGCCCCAACGTAGTGATACCAGAGAATGGCTTCACTGAGGAACACCGCACCGGAAATGACCGCGACAACGGTTGCTAGGTTTGCATAAACACTAATGACGTGGGCTTCAAGCTTTCCAAGGGCGAAGTTGACAAGGAAAAACCCTCCGATGCTTGCGACGATGCCTAAATAAAGAATCGGGAACAGAAGCTCTGTTTGTCTTAAGTTCGTCGCGTAGATTTCGAGGGTGCCATCAAGCGCAAGTTCACTGAGATAAAGCGCATTGAATACAATGGCGCCAAGCAGCATCATGAAGTAGGTAATTTCATGTGGGCGCAAGGTCTTTGAGGCGTTTCTCGAGGCGATGTTGTAAAGGGCGGCTGAAATGATGGCCCCAAGGAGCAGTATGAACCCGAACCACTGTATGTCGATTGAAGAGCCCATTTTGAAAAGCTGTATGAAGATGATGCCAAATACACTGAGTCCGATGAAAAAAAGCTGGATTTTTGCGGGTCTTTCCCTTAGAAGCATACTACCAAAAACGGTGGTGAATATTGGAATCAGCGCAATCATCATGCCGGCTTCTGCGCTTGTGGTTCGATCGAGCCCGTAGGTTTCGAGCACGAAATAAAGCACTGGTTGAAAAAGTGCAACAATAAAAAGCATTTTGAGATCGGCTTTTTTGAAACGAATGGTGACGAGTTTCAACCTTCTGATGATTTCAAAGAAAACGATGGCCGTGAGAAACCGGTAGGCGATGAGTCCCATCGGACTCACCATGTCAAGCGCTTTTTTTGAAAACATGAAGGTAAACCCAAAAATAAGTGCGAATCCTGCGGCGGCGATATGGGCTTTTTTGTCCATATGTGAACACATCCTTTGTCGATTATCATTATGCCATAAAACACAATGTTTGAATATACTCTTTATTTAAATGCGAATTTTTTGTATCATGTAGTGTTACGACGAATAAAGGAGCTGAACTATGAAAAAATTCAAAGCATTGATTCTCATGATGGCGGTTGGCCTGATGCTTGGGGCTTGCACCACTGATGAGAGTGACGCATACGAGATCACCCTGATGGTGGAGGGAGAGACTTACCAGGAAGTGGAGGTTTCAAAAGATGGCTACATTCCGGATGACACACCAGAGAAAGATTCCATGGAGTTCACCGGCTGGACGCTTGATGAAGACGGGATTCTGCCTGCGGGTTTTCCGCTGAATCCAGGCGAAGACATGACGCTTTTCGCCCAGTTTGAAGAGGCCTTCACAGACACTGGTGATGACGATACAATCACCATGCTCGAAAACGCGAAGCGGTTCACCCCGATGATAGACTCTTATGATGGAAACGTGGCCGAAAGTGGTGGGTCAGGCGTTGTCTACAAAAAAGAAGGCGACACGTACTTCGTTCTAACCAATCAGCACGTGGTGGATGGCTATGAAGAAGGCGATTTCGAGCTGACGTTCTTTCTTGAGAGTGAACACACCATTGAGAGAAACGAGGTAACGCTTCATGGCACAAGCGTGACACACGATCTTGCGGTGCTTTCATTTGAGAGTTCGCTTGATATTCCCGTGGCACGGTTTGCAGATGTCCTGACACTGAAACCGGGTCAAAAAGTATATTCACTGGGCAGTCCGCTTGATCTTCCAAACACCATCACAATGGGCATCATCAGTGCGACCGACAGAGCAATGACCGATGAATACGGCATGAACACGACGACCGTTCAGCATACTGCAAGCATCAATGCCGGCAACTCCGGTGGCGCATTGGTCAATGAAAAAGGGAAAGTCGTCGGCATCAACGTCATGAGTTATGTGGACGAGTATGTGGGTGAAGGCATCGAAGGGCTGCATTTCGCTGTACAGTCAAACATCGTAGAAAGTACTTTGCCCTCACTTGAATCCAATTAAAAAGGAGTTTCAAACTCCTTTTTTTATTTATAACACTTCAAGGGCGATAAGCGCAACCACAAGCACACTGCCTACGATGATAAATGAAAATGAAAAACTCATCAAAAAGAGGTCGTCTCTGATGAATTCACTCAGTCTTTTGAGGTCATGGCCTCTTCTTTTTGCCTGATAGTAGGGATGGATGATCAAAAGCGCAAGTACGCTGAAGATAATGGAAGCCACCAGAAAATCACCATCCAAAAGCCGTTCCATGAACACAAGGGTGGTGAAGATGAACATGTTGGCACCGATCATGATGGAGGTTACATACAAAATGGAGTGATCTTCAAAGCGTTCTCTTGGGTTTTTTCGCATGGTTTCACCTCTGCTGGTTGTCTGAGTCTATGGCTTTGACAATCATCGACGTGTACGCATCCACGATGGATTGTCGCTGCTTGGCTTCACGTTTGTAAAAGGGCGTTTCACTTGGAATGATGACGTAACTGAGAAGGATGCCTATGATCATGCGTGTAACTTCCTCGGTATTGTCAGGGCTTCCGATATATCGCATGTGCGTAGCGATGATGGCTTTGATGCGTGTCTCCACATACAAGTCGAAATGAAGATCTTCAGGGATGTCGTTTGAAAGACTCTCCCTGATGAGCAGTCTGATGAAGTCCCTTTGTCTGCTCATGCGTTCAAGACGGTTTTCAAGGATTTTCGGAATGAATGTGTCGCTTTTTGTATGGGGGTCTATGGCCGTGGCTTCAAACGAAAGGTTCAAGTGTTTTCGAAGGGTGGCTTCAAAGAGGGCTTTTTTGGTGGAAAACTTCCTGTAAAGCGTTACTTCAGCAACACCCGCCAGACGTGCGATTTCCTTGGTGGTCGCTCTGAGATAGCCTTTTTCCTTGAAGACTTCAAGACTGGCATTCAGTATCTGGTTGGTCGTATCACGCATGTTAAGACCTCCTTGTTTGAAAATGTGTGGACTTTGAATCGGGACGCTATTTGCTCGGTGAAGATGTTTACCAGCGTTTTGGCTTTTCATCGCGCTTGTTCTTGGCTTTGACGTAGGCTACGAAGAAGTCAATGAAACTCACCTGGTACAATACAAACGTGGCATACATGCTGTATTCGGCGGCGATGCCGGGTCCAAGGTTAAAAGACACGGTCATGGCCCCAAAAGCCAAGGCCAAAAGTAAAATCGGCACCATGTAGGCACGCGCAGGATTCACTTCAACCATTCTGTCCATGATTTTTATGGATATGAACAACGTGATGATGGTAACGATGATGACGATGGCTATCATATAAACACCCTTTCGCAATTTCATTATATTGTACCATGTTGACCCTTGTAAGTGAACCTGTTTGACTCAAATAAAATGTTTGTGGACACTTACATTCATGGTACCATGAAATCAGAAGGAGGGAAAACCATGGAACATATCAGATTGAATGACCTGACACCCCTCACCAACAAGCGCGGGGTTCAGATGAAATCGGTGCTAAATCATGAAGATGCCACTGTTAAAAATCTCATGTTGGGTGAAGGTGAAAGCATTCCCCCACATCGGGTGACTGTCAAAGTGTTTTTCTATATCATCTTTGGTGAAGGCACGCTCAAAGTTGGTGACCAATCGGTGACTGTCAAAGCACACGAAGTCGTGACCTGTCCTGAGAACACACCTATGAGTGTGCACGCTGACAAAGGAAGCGCACTGACATTTTTGAATGTGAAAACACCGGGCATCGAATAAACGAAACCCTTGCACGTTTTTCAGTGCAAGGGTCTTTTTTATTGCTTAGAAAAACCATTGATGGTGTTTTCAAGCAACGGCAAATCAAGGGTTGCGTCTTTCATTCTCACGTCAATTGCAGGGGTTTTGGTTCTTTTGACTTTAAAGGTGGGATAAAGCGTTTTAAGACGGAGAACAATCTCATAAAAGCTCAAGGATTCATTTGTGTTGAGATGGTATATGCCAGGGGGATGGTGAAGCATCTGAAGGAGTCCCTGAGCCGTGTCTTCCATAAATGCCGCGGAAGGATAGAAGGCATCGCTCGCTTCAATGAAGCCTTTGTCATTCATCTGATTAAAACACTGCGCGATCATGTTGTTGGTGGTTTTGTCGTGACCGATTTGCCAGGAGAGTCTTGCGATGTAGCTTTCGGGGTTCATGGCTTGTGAGGCCTTTTCTCCTTCGAACTTGTAAGTGCCGTAATCATCGTCAGGTTCAGGGGTCTGTTCCTTGGTAAAGGGCGCGGGCTGCTTGGCACTGTATACTGATACGGAGCTGATGTATACGTATTTGATGCCGAGTTCCTGGGTCAGGTGTGCGAGCATTCTTGTCCATTCACTGCTGCCCATGGCAAAATGCATGAGCAAATCCGGATTGGACCTTTTCAAAAACGCGCGTATGGCTTCTTCGTCTTCAGTCGAGGTTTGGGTTCTGTCATAGGGTATGATGGCATATCCGTTTTCTTCCAAGACCTTCGCAACAACGGGTGCGACGGTCCCGTTCATGCCTGTTAGTAGTGCACGCATCTAATCATCCTTTTCTTTTTTGTAGACAAAAACCTGGTCTTTGCCTCTTTTCTTGGCTTCATAAAGGGCGGTATCCGCCTGATGGACGAGTGTGTCAAAAGACGCGTTCTCATCCCCATACGTCGTTACGCCAAGTGAAATCGTAATCGGTGATTCGTCTTTTGTAATGACATTTTCCTTGATGGATTTTCTAATTTTTTCCGCGACTTTTCGCGAAGCGTCTTCAGATGTATTGGGAAGAGCGATTAGAAATTCTTCCCCACCCCACCGACCGATGATGTCGGATTCACGGAGGGTTTCAACGAAGGTGTTTGAAAGCTCTTTGAGTATGGTATCTCCCTCGGCATGACCAAACGTATCGTTGATTGCCTTGAAGTCATCGATATCAATCATGACCAGACTGAGCTTTGTTTTGTTGCGTTTGGCACTATTTAGAAGGGCCTCCACTTGTGCTGTGAAAAAGAGCCTGTTCGCAAGCCCGGTCAAAGGATCCTTTCTCGAAAGCTTTTTGAGTTCCACTCTGCTTTTTGCCGATAATGCCATAAGGATAAGAAGCATTGCGAAGAAAATAGTTATAAAGAGGATGTTCACTCTGTTTTCCTGAACCAGATCCGTGTAGTTGGAATCACTTACGATTGTAAAAAGATAGCCCACATGCTCGTCTTCAACGTTTCTGACACTGATGAAGTGCAGCACGTAGTCGCAGTCTTCACATTCAACCGCATGGGAAAACGAGGTTTCTCGCTCTATATCTTCTTTTATATCGGGTTGCACGCTTGCGAGGAACCGTTCAAGTTCCAAGCCTTGAAAATGGTATCGCCTATGGCGAAACGCATCGAAAATCTCAATATCTCTCAAGTAGTCATCCGTAAGTGTGCTGTTCGTATAATTGGTTTCATACCCTTCAAAGACGCTTTCATTCACAACGGATTCCTTGATGATGAAAAAGGCATCTTCTGTGGGCGCCACCTTGTAAAGGGTATCCAGGACCGCTTCGTAGGACACCGATATTTCAACGCTGCCTATGTGGGTATCTCCCCTAAAAAGCGGATAGATGAATCGGTAGCCATTGTATATTCTGCCTTCTTCGAATCCAGAGACATAGACTTGGTCCGTATTAACGATTCGCACCGATTCACGGGTATCAAAAAGCATATCACCATACGCATCTGGAGCATGCAGTCTCAAAAAGCTTTCCCCGGTTGGAAGGTGAAAATGAAACTGTCTGAAATCGTAGGTGTCAAGCACTTCATAATCTTCCATAAGAAGGGTTTCCAAGTCTTCTCTGGCCTGATTCTTCACGGATTCATCTTCACTATTGGCCTGTTCCATCAGGGTTAGAACCTCATCTGTGATGAGTTCTTCGTTGAGGTAGTTCGAAAACACTTCATAACGGTTGATGGAAGCCGATATCTGGTTTTCGGTTCTTTCTCTTTCAAGCGCCAGGTGGTCATCGATGCGCTCTTCGGCTACAATCTGGGTCAGGCCGATGACTATCAAATATACCAAAAGGAGGGCCACAAACACAATGAATGGCGCTTTGTAGTTTCT
Organism: Bacillota bacterium; assembly: GCA_051745505.1. GTDB lineage: Bacteria > Bacillota_I > Bacilli_A > Izemoplasmatales > Izemoplasmataceae > M55B118. The sequence continues at coordinate 10,526 of JBNJEC010000012.1, read as the reverse complement.
CATGAACTTTTTCATGGCAGGCCTCCTAAGTGAATCAGACTTTGTCAATCAGCGATTCGTTGAAGCGCTTCTTCATGGATCTTCAGACTTTTTTGATCATAGAGCACAAAACGGATATGTTTGACACTTGAAAGCGAACAGAGTTTATCGATAACAGCCTTTAAGGCCACATCCGCCGCATCCTCAAGAGGGTAGTGAAACGCCCCTGTTGAGAGGGCTGGAAACGCAATACGGCTGATGGCGTGTTCTTCTGCTATGCTCAACACTTTGTCATAACTTTTCCTGAGCAGCAGATCTTCTGGCTTGTTGATGCCATAGACCGGGCCGAGGACGTGAATCACATAGTCGTTTGGAAGGTTGAACCCTTCAGTGATGACGGCTTCACCGGGTTTGATGGGAGAAAGCGGCTTGCACGCTTCTTCGAGTTCTGGGCCCGCTTTTTCATGAAGCGCTCCTGCGACGCCACCACCTGGTTGAAGGTTTGAGTTTGCGGCGTTGACAACCGCGTCCATGTCACTTTGTGAAGCGATGTCACCCTGGACAAGTTCGATGGTGATATTCTGAATGGTCTTTTTCATAAAAATCCCTCCTCAAACTCATTATAAGCAATTTGAGGAGGGACTTCAAAGATTTATGTGTTTATATGGAGAGTTTGCCTGTTTCTATGCGTTTACGAAGATCTTGCATGTTTTTTTGAATGATGGTCAAAGTTCGTTTGAACTCGGCTTCTTCTTTGCCGGTTGGATCGTCAAGGTTCCAGTCTTCGCGGTGAGTGACGGGAACATAAGGGCATTCGACGCCGCATCCCATGGTCACAAGAACATCCAGGGTATCAGGAAGATGGTCAAGGGTCTTGTTGAACTGGGTTTCTTCCATATCGTAGTCATACTCTTTCTTGATCAGGGCGACCGCATCTGGGTTGATGCGCTTTTTGAGGTGGGTGCCCGCACTATAGGGTTCAAAGAAATCACTGTGGTCGAGTTTGGCAACCGCTTCGCTCATCTGGCTTCTGCAGCTGTTGTGGGTGCATACGAATGCAATTTTAATCTTGTTCATTGTAAGACGCTCCTTTTTTATCTAAGGGTAGGGTTATGGTGAAACGTGAGCCTTTGTTGAGGGCACTTTCAAGATGGATGGTGCCTCCGTGTTTTTTGACGACGTTTTTGATGATGGAAAGCCCGAGGCCGCTCCCCCCGGTATCACGGCTTCTCGCGTCGTCCACTCGGTAGAAACGCTTGAAAATCATGGCTTGTTTGCTTTTTTCAATGCCGATGCCGGTGTCGACGACGTTGATGATGTAGTGGTCTTCAATACTGTGGCCGGTGATTTTGACGTAGCCTTGGTCGGTATAGTTGATGGCGTTTTTGATGAGATTGATGATGACTTGACGCAACTTTGAAGGGTCGAAGTGAAATTCAGCGGGGTCTACGTCCTTGATGAGATTGAGGTGTTTTTCCTTTGCAAGTGGCTGCATGATTTCAAATGTTTCTTCAATCAGGCCATCAATTGAAGCCGGTTCCTTTTTAAGTTCATAATCAAGCCTGTCCATCTTGGAGATGATAAGCAAATCGTTGATGATGATTTCAAGTCTTGAGGCTTCGTTTTTGATAATGCTTATGAATTCGCGCTCCTTGGATTTGTCAATGGTCTCGTCTCTGGTAAGAATCTCAGAGAGGCCCTTGATGGCACTGAGGGGTGTTTTGAGTTCATGAGAAACATCCGCCGTGAACTGTTTTTGAAACTGCTCGGCGGTTTTAAGCGCGGTGATGTCATGCACGAGGATAAGACTTCCATAATACACCCCGTGATGAAAAACGGGCGTTACAATCACGTCCATGATGGACGCATCGTTAATCATTATCTGTGAGCGCAGGCGTTTTTTCTTTGTGACGCCTTCCTTTACGACTTCGTAAAGTTTTTCATGCCGGTTTAAAAACCGCATGGGCGTTTTCAGGATGTCCTCAAAATCAAACATTTCAAGAAATTCCCTGTTGGCAAGCTGGATGGTCTCCCAGGTATCGATAAAGACAACACCGCTTCCGAGTTCTTCTATCAGTGAATAGAACTGCGTTTTCGTCTGGGTGGTTTTCGCTTCGCTCTTGTTCAGGGATTTGAGGAGATCGCGTTTTTCTCTTTCTTGTTCCTTGCGGGCTCGGAAGGTGCTTCCGATGTACGTAAGCGAATGAAAAATGCCAAGAAGTACTATCAAAATGCCTGTAAGTAGCGGAATATTCAGCGTGATGTGGACAATGGCTATCGCAATGTAAATCACCGCGATGATGAATAGATCTCGATTCGTTTTCACAGGCTCACCTCCTCGCTTATTTTACCAGCAAACGCTATTTTTTTCACTAATTAAGCGTTAACCGTTCACCTTTGGCAAGGTAAATCACTTCTTCACCGATATTGGTGAGGTGATCGCCCGCCCTTTCAAACTGTTTGATGACGAGCATGGCGCGGGCGGCTTCTTCAGCGGTGACCCCTTCTTTGGTGCCGGCGATATCGATGAATTTCATGATTTGTTTTTGGTAAACTTCATCGACTTCACTATCAAGATCACACACCTTGCCTGCCGCTTCCATGGATTCCTCTTCAATGGCTTCTTTCATGGTGTAAAACATCTTGGAAAGCGGTTCTACATAGGATAGGAAATAGGCTCTGAAGGTTTCATTGTCGTTGGCGGTTTTTAAAATGTATAGGGCGTTGTTGGAGGCGTAATCGCCCAGACGCTCAAGTTCGTTGGCGATTTTTATTGTGGCGATAATCGTTCTCAAGTCACGCGCGACGGGGCATTGTTTCAAAATCAGAAGATTGCCCATTTCGTTGATGGAGGTTTCAAGTGCGTTGATCTTTGTATCGTTTTCAATGATTTCACGTGCCTTTTCAAGATCATGGGTCCGGATGGCCGTAAACATGTTGTCATAAACGTCTATGACGCCGTTCACCATCTCCATAAGCAGTTCACTCAATTCGTTCAGGCCTTCATCGAAGGCTTGTCTCAATGTTTTCATAATTCCTCCTTACCCGAAACGACCGGTGATGTAGTCTTCGGTTTGTTTTTTCTTAGGCAACTGGAAAAGCGTATTGGTGTCGCTTGTTTCTATGAGTTCCCCCATGTAGAAGAAGGCGGTGTAATCGGAGATTCTTGCGGCCTGGTGCATGGAGTGGGTGACGATGATGATGGTGTAGTCCTTCTTGAGTTCCTGAAGGAGCGTTTCTATTTTCTGTGTCGCAATCGGGTCAAGGGCGCTTGTGGGTTCGTCCATCAAAATGACTTCGGGTTCCATCGCAAGGGCACGCGCAATGCAAAGACGCTGTTGCTGCCCGCCTGAGAGTGAGAGCGCAGACGCGTCCAACCGGTCACTTACTTCTTCATGGAGGGCTGCCTGTTTAAGGGCTTTGTCAACGATGTTTTTAAGCGTTTCCTTGTCCTTGATGCCCTGTCTTTTGGGGCCGTATGCGACATTGTCAAATATGGACATCGGAAAGGGATTGGGTTTTTGAAACACCATTCCCACCCGTTTTCTCAAATTGATGACATCAGTTTGTTTATTGTAGATGTCTTCTTCGTGATATTTCACCGTGCCTGAAATTCTGCACACGGGAATAAGATCATTCATGCGGTTCAAGGTTCTTAGAAATGTGGACTTGCCACACCCTGAAGGGCCTATCAATGCGGTAATGGATTTGGGGTAGAGCTCCAGATTGATGTCCTTGAGTGCGACGGTTTCACCGTAAGCGACTTCAAGGGCTTCTACTTTGAATGTTGGGTTCATGGTATCACCTGTTTCCTATTTTATCGAATTTTTTCGCGAGAAGTTTAACGGTTGTGTTCAAGATGAGTACAATCGTCAATATGATGACTGCGATGGTACTTGCGAGTTCGACATTCGCGGGTTCTGTGCTCATCAAAGTCCAGATGTGGACGGCGAGGGTGGTCGCGCCGTTCGCGGGATCGACTGAATCCTTGACGGCGGTGCCCATGACGAAGATGAGCGCAGCCGATTCACCGATGATGCGGCCGATGGATAGAAATGTCGCTGTAAGGAGCCCTGCAATGGCGTTTGGAAGCACGACTTTGAAGGTCGTCTGCACGTCGTTCGCACCAAGAGCGAGTGAGGCTTCTCTATATTCATTTGGCACAGCGGCGAGCGATTCCTCTGTGGTTCTTATGAGAATGGGAAGCAAGATGACCGCCATCGTCATGGCTCCGGCGTAGATACTAAGTCCTGATGCAATATTGAAATTGGCGGTAATCGGTATGAAGACACTCACGGCCATGAGTCCGTAAACGATGGAAGGGATGCCTGTGAGTGTGTCAATGAACGACCTGATGGTTCTTGTGAGTTTCGTATCCTTGGCGAACTCGTTGAGATAGATGGCTGAGAAAATGCCAAGGGGCAGGGCCATTACCAGGGTTAGGCCAATCAGGTAAAGGGTCGCGATGATCGAGCCCCTTATTCCGCCACCGGGTTCCAAAAATATGATTTCGCGGATGGTGGTGTCACTATCAAGTCTTTCTGCCATGGACTCCGCACCCTCGCGGGTGAGCGAGGTAGGCGAGGTTTCATAGGAAATTCGTGTGATGACGTTGGATGTCTGAGCTTCTATCGCTTCACCGCTTTCCTTGTCCACAAGGGCTTTGAAAGGAGAGTTGTCATCAATGTAAGTGATGGATATGATGGAGTCTCCGTCCTTGTTTATTCCGTCTTCTAGCGCAATGCCGTATTTCGAAGAAAATGGATTGTCAACGGTATCGGGCTTTTCAAACGATTCACCTTGTGCAGCGTCAATTGTGGCATTGTATTGTACGGCATTGTAATCCGTTACAAGCAAATCGAAACTAAGCAGTGAAAAGCCTGTGGTGAAGACGAAGTAAAAGACGATGAATAGGGCGGACGCCGTCGTGAGTGCAGCGCCGATGGTCATGCCTTTCAATGTGTTGTCGATGGCTTTTCTTTTACTGTGCATGAACATTCCCTACTTTCTTCTTAAGGGTATTGAGGGCGAAGTTGGTGATCAGTATGACGACAATCAGCACAATCCCAAGCGAGAAACGGATGTCATAATCAAGCCCAGTCGTTTCCTTCATGCCTTGAAGCATGGCGGTTGTAAGCGTTGCGGTGCGGTTGAAAAATGAGAATGTTGGACCACTCAAGGCGTTACCGGCCACAAGCGAGATGGCGGTCGCTTCACCAAGCGCCCGTCCAATGGCCAATATGGCGGCTGAGAAGATGCCTGATTTGGCCGCAGGCAACAACACGCTGAAATGGGTTTGCGTCTTGGATGCACCAAGAGCAAGTGAGGCTTCTTCCAGGGAAGCATCGACATTTCTGATGGCCACCTCGCTCACGGTTGTGAGCGTCGGGATGCTCATGAACGTGAGCACGATGACTGCGGCGAGGGTCGAGTTCCCGCCGTTGGTCTGGATTCCGAAAGAAAGCGCCACATTATAGATGATCGGCAAAACGAGCCCCGCGCCCACGAGTCCGTAGACAATGGAGGGGATCGCCGCAAGCAGTTCCACGATGCTTCTTAGGATGGTGCCGGTTTTTCTGTTCGCGATTTTTGCGATGAAAAGGGCGGTAAGTACTCCAAGTGGAAGGGAAAGGGTCAGTGTCAAAAATGCAATATAAAGCGTGTTGACAATCAAGTACCCAGCCCCATACATGTTTGAAGCGAATGTCGGCCCGTCAAGCCAGATGGTACGTGTAATAAACCCAATGAATGATACACTGCCTAGCCCGTCGTTGTTGCTGATGAAAGGTTCAATGCCGGCCAGGGCAACGAAAACGACCACGATAATGATGAATGATGCGGAAAGAAGCGCACTCAGAAATACGAGGCGCTTCACAACCGTGTTGATCAGTTTTTGAAACCGTTGGTTTCTTGATTCTTTAATGGAGGGTTTGTTGATACTCAATCGAGAATGTCTGCCCATGTTGAATAATCCCCTTGATAAAGTTTCTTGAGGGTGTCCGCATCAATGTCATCCAGTGGGTTTTCGTTGTTTACTACGATTACGATGGCATCCTGGGCGAGGGTCCCATAGTAATCTTCGCCGTTGACTTTTTCATCGTCTTTGAATGGACGTGAAGCGAACCCGACGTGGGCCATGTTTGTCCCATCTTTTTCATCACCTTGCGTGCGTTTGAAACCGTCAGAGCTTCCGGTGTGGTTGTTGACGGTCTGTACGTCGCCACATCTTGAAGAGAATGCGGTGGCGAGGTCTTTGGCGATGCCTTCTACGGAGTTTGATCCGCCGAAGCTGATGGACTCTTCTGAGTTGTCCGCATCACATACCGGATGATCGGCACTCAAGTCATCCCAATTCCCGTCGTTTGAAACGGCGACGGCGCCGTTGTCGTTGATGATGTCTGAGCCTTCACTTGAAAGCATGAATGCGACGAACGCTTCTGCGATTTCCTTTTCCGTTTCGCTTTCATAATCATCGTCAAGACGTGTAATGTAGTTGAATGGTCTTGTGAGTGCGTAAGATTCGTCCACCACGTTTTCGATGGCGGGTTCAACGCCTTCGAAGTTTACGGGTTTGATATCGTCATTCACGCTATATAGGGAGATATAGCCGATACCGAAACGGTCGGTATTTACCGATTGGAGCACTTCGTCGTTGCCTGCGCTCACAGTGACATTGTCACCAAGAAGTGAGTTGTCTGTAGCGGCGTCTGAGAATCCGATACCGCTCATGAATCCGTCACGGGTTCCACTTGAAGTATCCCTTGTGTAAGGATTGATGGTTGCTTCACTGTCAAAACCTGTGTCACCCTGTTCACAACCAAAAAGCGTAAGTGTCATAACCATGGTAAGTACAAAGATCATTTTTTTCATAATAATGTGTAGCCTCCTTTTTATTTTTACACCCATAGTCTACACGTTGAATATTTTCTCTCAATTTTGTTTGTGTAAAGATTCTGTTAAGCTTTGATTATAAAAAAAAGACTATCAAACGAGTTGATAGCCGACACCTCTTATGGTTTTCATTTTTTCTTGCAAAACGGGTATTTTTTCTCTCAGATTGAAGATGTGCACATCGACCACCCGGCTGTCTCCATCGTACTGATACCCCCAAAGATGGACGAGAAGCTGATCTCTTGAGAGGACTTTGCCGGTGTTTTCAACGAAGTGCTTGAGCAGTTCGAATTCCTTGAGGGTAAGCGATACAGGTTTGCCATCATCCAATACTTTGTAGGATTCGAGGTCAATCTCAATCGTTTCATACTTGAGATGTCCGCTTTTGATGTGGGTTGCCTTTTGGCGCCTCAAAACAGCCTTGATCCGCGCAGTGAGTTCTCTTGGAGAAAACGGCTTCGTGACATAATCGTCCGCACCAACATCAAAGCCCTGGATTTTGTTGACTTCTTCGTCCATAGCAGTAAGCATCAGGATATAAGGTCTTGGATTCATCATCGAAAGCTTTTCACTGATGTCAAACCCACTCATCGATGGCAGCATCAAATCAAGTATGATGATGGAAAAGTCTCCAGTCTTGGCAAGTTCATAGCCTTTTTGACCGTCACTTTCACATACGACGGAAAGGCCGAGTTGTCTTAGGTCGTATTCAATCATCTTTTGAATGCTCGTTTCATCTTCAATGACCAGTATTTTTTTCACTTCGTCACTTCCTTGGGATATTGCTTGTCAATTTACACCTTGATTTTACCACAAGGGACCACAAAGTAAACAGTAAAACATTTTCTTAACAGAGTCTTAACAAACATCCGCCCCATAAAAAAAGAAGGCCCTTTGAGGACCTTCCTGCGTTTCGCTTGTTTTAAAGATCGAATGCGACTACGATGGCTTCATCGAGGCATCTGAAAGTGAAACTGTTCATAATGAAGAGTTCGACGTTTTCACTGTCGTGCGCGTGGTAGCCTACCGTGTAGTCCTGACCGATGGTAAGTTCAAGATCTTCATGGTCGCGTGGAATCAGGAAGCCGCCTTTGACGGCGCGTGAACGGATGATGTCTCCACCGATTACGGCCTCTACGTTTTTGCGAAGAAGGCCGCCCTGATACATTTGGTTCAAAATCTTGAGCAGGTCATCTGAGACAACCATGTCAAATGGGCGTTCAGCGTATGCGTCTTTGAGAGCGCAAGCGGCTTCACTGACAGCTCTCATGACTTCATTGGGCTCTTTTGTGATGGAAATGCGTTTTTCCGCAACTTCATCAAGGCCTTTGATGCCTGCGGCCTTGTGGCCGTTGTAGACGACGTCTTCTTCGAAGAGTGCGAGCTTTTCAGCTGCTTCTTCTAGGGTGTCGAGGTCTGCATCTTTTTCGCCTCTTAGAACGTTGTCAAGCTCCCAGCGGGAAAGCTTGAAGCTGATTCTGTTTTCAAGAAGCGGCTGCACGTCATAAAGACTGGTTCCGATTTCACCTTTTTTAGGTTCTTGCAAAAGCTTCAGGCGTCCTTGTCCGACGCTGTTTTTCTCAAGCCCGTGAGGGCCATCTACGAATAACACGCTTCTTGCGGTGAGTTGTGATTGAATGACTTCTTTGGCACGGTCGTTTATTTCTTCCCAACCTTCAGTTGGAATGGGTGCGAGTGATTGTTTGAACAAATCCATTGAAAATCCCTCCTAGCGTTTTATCTTACCGATGTTGAGACTTTGAGCTGGTGCATCTTCTGCTTCGCCTTCTTCTTCATCGTGATGGCCGATAGGGCCTTCGGTGAAAAGATTTTCCCGAAGTTCGCTGTCGAGCTCAGGCAGGTGACGGCGGAGCCATTCGATGCCCATTGCTGCATGTTCAAGTTCTTCGTCCCGATTGTGCTTGAGGACATCGCGCAGTTCTTCATCTTTGGTAGCATTCATGCGCTGGTTGTACCAGTCTACTGCTTCGAATTCCTCTTGAATGCTTTTGATGATGCGGGTTATATCACGCGTTTCTTCATCGAGCAGTTCAATCGGTTCATGGTATTGATCAGTTGCCATAGAATCCCTCCTAAAATTTGTTTACAAACCTATTATAACACTATCAGCAAAGGCTTTCAACTGGTATGTAAGTAACAGCTAACATCAACAGTATTCATTGGGCGCGCAGCAGCCGTTCAGATTTCTTGAAGCGATTTCCGCAGCCTTGATAATCGGGTACTTCCCAGGCGATGCGGTAAGCATTGGCTGGGTGCCGATTTGCATGGTGAGGATGTCGTTGATGGTGGAGCCGGTCTGGATGATGACACCAAGCACATTGATGAGTTCGCCAGCGGTTTCTCCACCAATGACTTCGCCGCCAAGAATCGTGCCAGTTGCCTTGGATACGACGAGTTTGACGGTTTGTTCATGCATGCCAGGAAGTTTACCCGGGTGTCTGTCCATGCCTTTGAACAAGGTTCCGATCACATTGAACCCTTCCTTGGTCGCGGCTTCTTCAGTGATGCCCGCAACGCCGTAAACCGTTTTTCCGATCATGGTCGAATAAATCCCAATCGTCCCTTTGAAAGAGCGATAGGTGGATAGTGAATAAAGATTGAGTCCCGCCACTCGGGCTTCTGCGGCCGCGGTTGAGGCAAGCATGGTTGTAGAGAGTCTGCTGGTTGCGAAGTCGCGCTTCTCAGCACAATCCCCTGCAGCGAAGATATCTTTTTCACTGGTACGCATATAAGCGTCCACGCTTATGAAGCCGTGTTCGTTGATCTTAAGCCCCATGGCTTTTGCGAGATCCGCGTTGGGTCTGTAGCCCATCGAAAGGATGACGGCATCGGTTTTGAAAGACGTCTCATCGGTGAGGCGCACACCGTCCACTTTTTGTGTGCCGAGTATTTCTTTTACCCCTACTCCGGTTTTGACGTCGATGCCGTCCGCAACGAGTTTTTCTTCTGCGTCTTTGGCGATTTCTTCGTCAAATGCAAGGCCTAAGATTCTTGGTTGAATTTCCACAAGGGTGACGTCGAAGCCGCCTTTTTTGAGCTCATCGGACATTTCCACGCCGATGAAGCCCGCGCCTACGACGGTTATGTGTTTTTTGTCTGAAAGATTCTTTTGAAGTTGATCAAGGTATACTTTGTTCTTGGGAATGGTGAAGACGTTTTCAAGATCTGCGCCTTCAAGCCATCCGGGTTTGAAGGGTCTTGAGCCTGTACCGAGAATCAATTTGTCAAACTCTATGGTTTCTCCATTTTCGAATGTTGCGATTTTTGTTGCCTTGTCGATGGATTTGACGGTGTCGATTCTGATGGATATTCCGGCGTTTTTCAGTCCGGTATCGGGCATAACGTCCTTTTCAGAGGAACCAAGGGTTCCAAAGATATAGGGTATGCCGCATGGTACGACGGCCTGGGGTTCTTTTCTGACAAGCAGGATTGATTTGTCCGGATGCTTGCTTTTGGCGGTGGACGCAGCTACGGTTCCTGCTGCACTCCCTCCAATGACCAAGATGTCTACTGTGTTTTCCATTGTATTGCCTCCTGAATTTATATGTAGTGCTTATGATTGTGTGTGTTCACGTTCTTTGATGAAGTCGCAGCCGGGTCTGTCACAAATGTCTTCCTCGCTGCAAAAGCGGTAA
>JBNJEC010000011.1:0-24600 GCA_051745505.1 Bacillota bacterium | reverse complement strand
GTCGTCATCGCTTCCAAAGATCCAAATCCACTGGTTGCCGGGCGAGGCATCAATATGCTAAAAGAGGCCGGCATCGAAGTCGAAAGCGGACTCATGGACGAGGAAAACAAAGCACTCAATGAAATATTCTTTCACTACATGAAAACCAAAAGACCGTTTGTCATCATGAAATCAGCGATGAGCGCTGATGGTAAAACGGCGACCCACACCTTCGATTCAAAATGGATTACGAACGCGCAGTCTCGCAAGTTCGTTCATGAAACGCGTAACCGGGTATCAGGCATCATGGTGGGTGTGAACACCGTTATCAAGGACAATCCGAGACTCAATGTCCGCCTTGAAAACCAACCTGTTTCCAACCCTACCCCTATCATTCTTGACAATCTGGGGGAAATGCCTCTTGATTCAAAACTCTTGAGTGGTGACGTCCGACCGATTGTGGCCGTAACCACCGATGCGCCAAAAGACACGCTTGAAGCACTTGAACAAAAAGGGGCGAACGTCATCACAGTCAAAGCCAAGAATGGTCTGATCGATCTTGACAATCTCATGGACGTCCTCGGTGAAATGAAAATCGACAGCATCCTTTTAGAAGGCGGAAGCTGTGTCAATGACAGTGCCTTCAAAGAAGGCATCGTTCAAAGCTATCACATGTTCATCGCCCCGAAAATCATCGGAGGAAAGCATGCACTCACGCCTGTAGGCGGCAGTGGCTTTAAGACCGTTGATGAAAGTGTCAAACTCACAAGGCAGTCCATCACCGAATTCGGTGAAGACATTCTTGTCATCTACAAGGTAGGAGGTTAGACCATGTTTACAGGCATCATAGAAGAAAAAGGCACGCTCACAAACGTTCAAAGCGACCAAAAATCCGCAAAACTGACCATCCAGGCTGAAAAAGTGCTAAAAGACACGAAAATCGGGGATTCAATCGCAACCAACGGTGTCTGTTTGACCGTCACGGACATGACAAAGAGCACCTTCACTGTGGATGTGATGTTCGAAACCTTGAATAGCAGCACCCTTTCCAATCTTGGAAAGAACGATGCGCTCAATCTTGAAAGAGCCTTAAGAGCGAGTGATCGTCTCGGCGGCCACATGATGAGCGGACACGTGGACGGCATCGGAACGCTTGTGTCAAAAAAAGACGAAGGCATCGCAACGGTATTCACCTTTAAAACCGACCCTTCCATTACACGCTACGTGACACACAAAGGCTCAATAGGCATCAACGGTGTCAGTTTGACGGTTGTGGATGTGAGCGAGACGTCTTTCGGCGTATCGGTCATCCCTGAAACCAAACGCGAAACCAATCTTGGCGACTTGAACGTTGGATCAACCGTCAACCTCGAAGTCGACATGATTGCCAAGTACGTTGAGAAATTATTGAAACCCCACAAGGAAAAAAGCACCATTACAGAAAACTTCCTAAAAGAAAACGGGTATATATAAGGAGGCCAATCATGGCACTTGATACGATTGAAGAAGCCATTCAGGCTATAAAAGAAGGAAAAATGGTCATCGTCGTAGACGACGAGGATAGAGAAAACGAAGGCGACCTTGTTATGGCCGCTGAAAAGGTCGATCAGGAAAGCATCAACTTTATGGCCAAATACGGCAGAGGCCTCATATGCCTTCCCATGCAAAAAGATGATTTGAACGCCATCGGCCTCGATGAAATGGTCAAGGAAAACACCGATACCTACAAAACCGCGTTCACAACATCCATTGATGCGGCTGAGACCACCACAGGCATCAGCGCTTACGAACGCGCCCTCACCATTCAAAAAGCCACCCAAGATGGCGCAACGCCATCCGATTTCAAAAAACCCGGGCATGTTTTCCCGCTCATCGCGAAAAAGGGCGGCGTCCTAAAAAGAGCCGGCCATACGGAAGCGGCCGTGGATCTTGCGAGACTCGCAGGTTTGAAACCTGCAGGCGTCATCTGCGAAATCATGAATGAAGACGGCACCATGGCGCGCCTTGATGACCTTGAAACCTACAAGGAAACGCATGATTTAAAGATTATCTCCATCGAAGATCTCATCAAATACCGCACCGAAAAGGAAAAAGGCCATATCAAAAAGGCAGCGAGTTCGAAAATGCCCACAGACTTCGGTTATTTCGAAATGATAGGTTTTGAAAACACCTTGAACGGCGAGCACCACGTCGCCCTTGTCAAAGGCGACATCAAGGAAGACGACGAAGTGCTCGTTCGCGTACATTCTGAATGTCTCACCGGCGATGCCTTCGCTTCAAAACGCTGCGACTGCGGCGATCAGCTTCACGCGGCGATGAAACGCATCGATGACGAAGGCAAAGGCGTCATTCTCTACATGCGCCAGGAAGGCAGAGGCATCGGCCTCATCAACAAAATACGTGCCTACAACCTGCAAGACCAGGGCATGGACACCGTTGAAGCGAACATCGCACTCGGCTTTCCCGATGATCTCAGAGACTACGGCATCGGCGCACAAATCCTGAAAAGTCTGGGTGTGAATAAAATCAGACTCATGACCAACAACCCGAAAAAAGTAAACGGGCTCAGCGGTCACGGACTTGAAATCACAAAGCGCGTACCGATTCAGATGAACCACAATGAAAGAAACGAGTTTTACTTGAAAACAAAAAAAGAAAAAATGGGCCATATGCTCAAATTCGAGGAGGAGTAATAATATGACAACATTTGAAGGACAGTTCCAAGGCGAGGGCTTGAAAATCGCCATCATCGTAGGAAGATTCAACGAGTTCATCGGTTCCAAACTCAAAGACGGTGCGCTTGACGCACTGAGAAGACATGGTGTCAAGGAAGACGACATCGATACCATCTGGGTTCCAGGGGCATATGAAATTCCACTGGTCGCCAAAAAAACCGCAAACCTGAACCGCTATGACGCCGTCATCACGCTTGGCGCAGTCATCCGCGGCGCGACACCGCATTTCGACATGGTCGCGAACGAAGTTTCAAAAGGCATTGCGAATGTGGGGCTTGAAACCGGCGTTCCCGTCATTTTCGGTATCCTCACCACCGACAGCATCGAACAGGCCATCGAAAGAAGTGGCACAAAAGCCGGCAACAAAGGCTCTGACGCTGCGATGAGCGCCATCGAAATGGCAAATCTGTTCAAGAATCTGAAATAATGGCAACAATCGAAGACGTAAAAACCCTCTTTTTAGACTATGACGGGACGCTTCATGACAGCCTCAATCTCTACGCCCCCGCGTTTAGAAAAGCCTATAGAGCACTGGTAAGACACCATGGTGCCAAGGAGCGTACATGGAGCGACGAAGAAATTTCAGGTTTCATGGGCCAAACCCCTAGTGAAATGTGGGCAAGTTTCGGTCCATCCATCGGTGAAGAGGCGAAACAGGAAGCCAGCAAACTCATCAGCCAGGAAATGGAAAGAGGCATTAAAAACGGCAATGCGGTGCTTTATGACGGCGCCCTTGAAACGCTTGAAACCCTTAAAAACCGTGGCTACAAGCTCGTATTCATAAGCAACTGCAAGAATTACTACATGCACGCACATACAAAACAGTTTGGCCTTGATCGCTACTTCGACGCAATGGTTTGTTCACAAACTTACGAAGGCGTCGAGCGAAAAGCCGATGTTCTAAGTGAAATCAAAAAGGATTTCGAAGGCCCTATGGCCATCGTAGGCGACAGACACCACGACATGGAAGCCGGCAGGGAAAACGCTCTTTTCACCATCGGATCCACCTACGGATTTGCGAAAAAGGGCGAACTCGACGAGGCCGATTATCTGATTGACGACATCACTGAACTGCAAACCCTCTTTAAATAACGAAAGCTCAAACGCGATTCGCGTTTGAGCTTTTTTAGTGCGTTCAATTCATCAATTGCAAGGCGGGTTGACACACGCATTGCCGGGGCGTTCGGTTTCTATGGTGATGTGAGTGATACCATATTTGTTGAGCAGCATTCTCACAGATTCCTTGAGTGAATCCAGTTCACGGCGCTCGAAATGTTCCTCAATCACGAGATGCATCGAAAGCATCGGTGTCTGACCATCCAAAGACCACAGATGAATGTGGTGCACATCGACAATGCCGTTGAACTGAGCAATTTTCTTTTTGAGTTCCGATATTTTGAAGTTGGATGGGGCTTTTTGAAGAAGCACGTTAAAGACCTGTCTCAAATTTTTAATGACGTGCAGCACGATATAAGTTGTAATAAGTATGGATAGAAGCGGATCGAGGAAGTACCAGTCGAGAAACAAAAGCGCAATACTCGTAATCAGTACGGCAATCCATCCGAGAAAATCCTCCATGAGATGCCAGGTGATGACCTTTTCATGAAGGCTTGTCCCCTTGATGACACGCAGTACGGCGAATCCATTGAAAAGCACACCGAGTGTCGCAAAGACAATCATGCCTTGCGCGTCGACGGGTTCTGGGCTCATCAGTCTTGGTATGGCCTGAGTGAGAACGAATACCGAAGCGCCAAACAGCACAAAACTGCTGATGACCGCGCCAAGAAGAGAGAAACGGTCATACCCGAACGTGTAGGATTCATCCGCTTTCCTTTTGGAGAACCTTTCAAAAAACGCAGACATGCCAAGTGAAATCGTATCCCCCAGATCATGAATAGCATCGGACAGTATCGCCATTGAGTTCGTATATAAACCGCCGAAGAGTTCGATGATGGTGAAAAACAGATTTATGAAAAAGGCGCTTTTGATGTTTTTTTCGCTGTGGCTTTGTGAATGCTCATGCGTATGTGCCATGATTTCCCCCACCTTTCTAAATACAAATAGGCATACGTATATTATAAGACATTTTAAAAATCTTACAAGAGGTCCGTGCATACTATTTCTCATTAAATATGATACTATTAATTAAAAGGAGTGATACATTGGCTAATATATTGGTTGTCGGTAGTTTGAATACGGACTATGTTATTGACGTAGAGAGAATTGTCTCTCCAGGTGAAACGCTGCTTGGAAGGTCAAGTGAAAAACACTTTGGCGGAAAAGGCGCGAACCAGGCTGTGGCCCTCGCAAGACTCGGAGCCTCCGTCACCATGATTGGAGCCGTAGGTACCGACGAAGAAGGTTCTGCACTCAAAAACGCCCTTTATAAGGAAGGCATCGACACCCACGGCATTCAATCTGTCAATGCCCTGAGCGGCAAGGCATTCATCCAAAGAACACGGCAGGACAACGCCATCGTAGTGGCTCCCGGCGCGAACATGGCTTTTGATCTTGATCTTGAAACCATTGATTTTGAAGCCTATGACATGATTGTGCTCCAAAACGAAATCCCCTTCGCTCTGACCCGCCGTATTATAGAGCGTGCCCATCTTTTGGATATCAAGGTGCTTTACAACCCGGCTCCCGCCAAAAAGATGAATGACCACCTGCTAGAAAAGGTCAACATTCTCGTTCTCAATGAATCAGAAGCGAAAACCATCACCGGTATTCACGCTGATTCAGAAGAGAGTGTAAAGGCAATACTCGGAAAACTCGCGCACAAAGTCAAAGATGCCGTTGTACTTACACGAGGCTCTAAAGGCGCAAGCTATGCCACGTATCACACCGTTCGCCATGAAGATGCCTACAAAGTGACCCCTGTAGATACCACGGGCTCCGGCGACAGCGCCGTCGCAGGCATCGCCTACACGCAAAGCATTGGAAAAACCATGAGAGAAAGCGTGGATTTCGCACAGAAATTGGGGGCGCTTGCCGCCACCAAAAAAGGCGCCCAATCATCCCTTCCAACGATGAAGGAACTGCTTGAATCAAAAATAAACAAATAAATCTTGCTATTAGTCGATATGTGTTTATCGAATATGTTAAAATGACTTCATGAAAATACATACTCGGAGGTTACGATATGAAAGACATTGATTTTAAAGCATTGGGGAAACGATTGCTTGAGTACCTAATAAAGACATTGAACGGCATGGCGCTCGGGCTGTTCTCCACACTGATCATAGGCGTCATCGTCGATCAAATAGGCGTGCTTGTGGGCAGTGCCCAGATTCAGGAGCTCGCAACAATCTTGAAAGGATTCATGGGTATCGGGATAGGTATCGGGATTGCATGGAGTCTTGATCTCAAAGGACTCGCACTCATCAGCGGTGCGGTTGCCGGTGGCATCGCCACCCAAGTCAGCAACGATCCGGTTGTGGCTTACGTGACAAGTATCGCGGCCATGGAAGGTCTTCGACACATCCTCAGAAAACGTACCCCTGTAGACATCATTTTGATTCCCCTCATTTCTGCAAGCATTGCCTTTCTCGTGGCCAACATCATCGGTGAACCGGTGGCGCTCGCCATGCAAGGCATTGGCACATTCATCAACAACGCAACCACCTACCAGCCTCTCTTCATGGGCATCGTGATCGCAGCGGTCATGGGCATGGCACTTACCTCACCCATTTCCAGTGCGGCGATTGCGATAAGCATCGGACTTGAAGGCATCGCGGGCGGCGCCGCCGTTGTCGGCTGCAGTGTGCAGATGATCGGGTTCGCGGTGATGTCAAGAAAAGACAATTCAATCGGCACCGTGCTCTCCATCGCCATAGGCACAAGCATGCTTCAATTCAAAAACATCCTGAGAAAACCTATCATCTGGCTGCCCCCCATCATCGTCTCAGCGCTTCTTGGCCCTTTTTCAACGCTTTTGTTCAAGCTTGAAAGCACCCCGATAGGCAGCGGCATGGGCACAAGCGGCTTCATCGGACAGATTGGCGTAATCGATGCGATGGGCTACGATTTCTTCGTATTCCTCGGTATCGCGCTTCTTCATTTCATCATCCCCATCCTGCTCATGGTCGTACTCGACAGAATCTTCAGGCAAAAAGGCTACTTGCAAGAAGGCGACTTCTCACTATAATTTAGAAAACCCTCGTTTTGAGGGTTTTTCTTTTGGGTTATTGACATATGCCAATAATATGTTAGAATTCAATTATCAACATATGCCAATAACAGGAGTGATACTATGCCAAAAGGCGACGGAACAGGACCAAACGGCAATGGCCCCGCGAACGAAAGCGGCCGCTGCGAAGGCCGTGGAAGAGGCCGCCACAAGGCTCACCAGTGTCAAGGTCATCACAAAGGCGACCATCACCATGATCACGACCATGCGCACTGTGACCACCACGAAGGCAGAAGACGCCATCGTGAACACTTGAATGAGCCAAAGACGCACGAATAAGGAGCTCATTATGCCAAGACCAAGAAAATGCAGACGCGTCCAAGGACCGCCGCGCCATACGCGTTTCGGGCCCGAAGGATGCCAGGGAAAGGGACGACACGTCGTCCTTCATATGGACGAATACGAAACCATAAGGCTTATCGACGCGCTCAAACATACCCAGCAGGAAGCCGCGGACATGATGGAAGTGAGCCGTTCAACCGTCCAGACCATCTATGACAAGGCCCGTGAAAAGATTGCGAATGCGCTTGTCAATGGGTATCGAATCCATATCGAGGGTGGCGACGTCGAATTTGCACAGTGTGAAAAGCGCTTTAAAAAAGGAAAAGGAAACGTCCATAACGAATAAGTGGACGTTTCCTTTTTTGAAAGATTGAGTGCTTTGTTTTATAATGAATATGAGGTGATTGCATGAAAATTGTCACATTGGTGGAAAACAGCGCACTGAATGATGATTTTGACAGTGTGCACGGCGTCAGTTTTTATATCGAAACCAAGAAACACAAGATTCTTTTCGACATGGGCCCTGATGATACGTTCATCAAAAACGCGAAAAAGCTGGACGTTGATTTGAAAGACGTGGACATCGCCATCGTCTCACACGGCCACAAAGACCACGGAGGCGCGCTTGAACGCTTTTTGAACCTCAATGACAAGGCGAAAGTCTACATCAGGGAAAGCGCATTTGAAAATCTCTTTTCTGAAAAACCTTCAAAAGAGAAAGTCTACGTCGGCTTGAAACAGGGTCTAAGACACGAAAAGAGAATCATCTTCACAAAGGATTTCAACCATCTGGACAACGGGCTTGAGCTTTTCAGTGGGGTTGAGGCCAAACGGTTCAATCCGCTTGGAAACGATCACTTGTACAAACAAAAGGGCAAAATTCTCGTGAAAGATGATTTTGACCATGAACAAAATCTCCTAATCAAAGAAGACGACAGGCACTACCTTTTCTCAGGATGCGCCCACAAGGGCATCGTGAACATCATGGACCATTTCCACAAACTCAAAAACCGCTATCCGGACACCGTGATTGGTGGGTTCCATCTCAAAAAAGGGCTCAAAGAAACGGACGATGCCGACACGTTTGAAGACTTAACCACCGTACTCAAGACCTCGAAAGCCCGTTTCATTACCGGACACTGCACGGGTGAAGAAACACTTGACCTCTTGAAAGAAGCGCTCGGCGAAGCCATTGAACCCTTCAAAAGCGGTAAAACATTTGAATTCTAATAGCCAAATGAAAGGCATCCCGAGCGGGATGCCTTGTTTTTGACTATTTTCCAAGAATCCTGTTGATGGCGTCCATCCGTTCTTTCAGGCTGCGTTCATATTTACCGGTTTTCGCAGGCTCATAGTACCTTGTTTGCGCCAATTGATCCGGAAGATACTGCTGCTTGACCACGTGATGGTCGTAATCGTGCGGATAGAGATACGCAGCCTTGTCTTCAAAGTTGGCCACGTTGATCAGATGGTTCGGCACCTTGCCCATTTTACCGTTTTCGATGTCTTCAAGTGCCTTGTCAAGGGCTTTATATGCGCTGTTGGATTTAGGCGAAAGCGCCATCTCCACAGTCAAATCCGCCAAAGGAATCCTTGCTTCAGGGAATCCTACACGCTCACACGCGCGTGCGCATGCATCCATTTTACTGAAGATTGAAGGGTTCGCGAGGCCCACATCCTCGTAAGCTATGACCGTAAGACGCCTGAGAATGCTATCGAGATCCTCCATTTTGATAAGTCTCGCAAGATAATGAAGCGCCGCATCGACATCGCTTCCCCGAATTGACTTCTGAAGGGCTGAGAGAATGTTGTAGTAGTTGTCTTCGTTCTTGTCCAGATCGAGTGCCGGCTTCAAAAGTACCTTTTTTGCCATCGCAAGATCAATGTTGGAATCGTCATAGGCGATATTGAGCAGTTCGAGCATGTTGATTGCCGTCCTGATTTCACGGTTCGATGTCTGCACGACATATCGAATGACATCATCGTCAAAGTTTGCACTCAAATCATCTGGATGGTTCTTTATGAGACGTTTGAGAAAAGAAAAAAGTTCATCGTTTTCGATATCTTTTAGTTTCAAAACATGAGTTCGTGAACGAACTGCCGGGTTTACGCTGTGGTATGGATTGTTTGTGGTCAAACCTATCAATGTGACGTTTCCAGATTCAACGTGAGGCAGCAAATAATCCTGAATATCCTTTTTCATCCTGTGAATTTCATCGACAATCAGCAATGCGCCATACCTTTTGGCCGATTCGATGATCTCTTTCAAGGTCGCCTTGTTGTCAGTACTGGCATTGAATGTGAACGTATTGAGGCCAAACGCCTCTCCAATCACGGTCGCAATGGTTGTTTTGCCTATGCCCGGCTTGCCATAGAGAATAAGAGAAAAGTACTGTTCACGCTCTATCATCTTGCGAATGACGCCATCAGGGCCCACAAGATGGTCCTGACCAACGACATCATCGAGGGTTTTGGGGCGTACGCGATACGCCAGCGGTCTTTTTTGCATGTCATCACTCCTAACAAGCCTAGTATAACATTTATCGGCCCTTGTTGTATCAGGAGTTGAGGAAAGTTCACTCTGCTGTCAAACACAGAAGCAGAAGCCTTATAATTTGCATTCTAAGACGTTTTTATATAGGCTTAGAGTGAAGACACTTACCACAAGGAAATATTCACAGAAAGAGTGATTGCATGAAGAAAAACTACCATACGCACCATGAACTGTGCAGACATGCCAAAGGGACCGCGGAAGACTACGTCAAAAAAGCCATTGAGGCCGACCTTGAAGTGCTTGGAATCTCAGATCACGCGCCAAGCGCCGTCATCACCCACGACGACCGCATGCGCTTCGATGAGCTTGAGACCTACTTAGAAGACGTGGAAACCATGAAAAGACGCTACAAGGACAAAATAGAGATACACACAGGCCTTGAGATCGAATACCTTGATACGAACCACGAATACTACCGTGATCTCAGGCGAAAAGTAGAATACTTCATCCTCGGACAACACTACATTCGCCCTGAAGACAGAAAATCCACGCTCAGAGGCTCTGTAGGACTCAAAAAGGGGGAAGATATCCTCAACTACGCAAAAAGCGTTGAGAAGGCAATTAAAACAGGCATGTTTTCGCTTGTGGCCCACCCTGATATCTATTTGGCTTCCTATCCGCGTTTTGACAAAAACGCAGAAGAAGCCGCGCACATCATCATAGATGCTGCCATAAAGCATGACGTGCCCCTCGAATTCAACGCAAACGGCGTAAGAAGAGGCATCAAAGTCAGTGAAGCCGGTACGCATTATCAGTATCCCAGGAAAGAATTCTGGGACATTGCAGTCCAAAAAGGGGCCATAGCCATTCTAAGTGCAGACGCTCACCGTCCCGATCAACTGAATGACAAAGCCATTGAAGACAGCGAAGCACTTATCAAAGCATGGGGCATCACCACCATGGATACATTGAAGTTCTGATACCTTGAAATTTCGTCTCTAAGGACATTTTGCATTTTGTACGATTCCATATTCATCCACCCATTCAAAATCGTTTCTAAGACCAATCGGAACCTCCGAAAAAACAAAAAAGAAGTACCTATAAATAAACATAGTCACGTTCCTTATTTGACTATGTTTATTTTTTATTTATCCTCAGAAGTGGGTGATATAATATGGTCAACATATCCAAAGGCACCCCTATTAGCAGGAAAGAAGCCAGAATGCAAAGATACGTTTTACTTCCGATAATATATATTATGTTAACTAATGTATATATACTAATGGAGCGAATAGGTATCTGTGTATGGTATCTATAAATATGTAGTTATTGGACTTGTCTTTAGAATCGTGTCTTGAAAACGTCAATATCGAAAATCGATTTGAGTGGCGTTTGTCCAATGATTGATTTATGATTTCCTATTTCGGGGCCTTGGCAAATATCTCATTTAAAATCCTGGCTTTCATGATACAATACACACGTGATGAACCATTGCCAAAAGACTTAACTTATCGAGGTGATCCAATGAAAAAGGTTGCACTTATATTTACAGGCGGAACGATTGCGATGAAAGTCAATTCGAAACTCCAAGGTGCAGTTCCCAGTGTGACGCCTGAAGAGTTGATCAATACCCTTCATGAAGTCACGGAATTTGAAAATCTTGAAGGCTATGCGTTTTCCAAGCTTCCAAGTCCGTCCATTACCCCCATCAAATGGCGTCAACTCAAGGAAAAGGTCGATGACTTCCTCTTTGATGATGATTATGCAGGGGTTGTGGTGGTGCATGGCACAGATACACTTGAGGAAACAGCCTTTTATCTGGACACCGTATCAACCAGTGAAAAACCCGTTGTGGTGACTGGTGCTATGAAAAACGCGAGTCAGCTTGGGTATGACGGCCTTACGAACCTGGATTCATCAATCCGTACGGTTTTGCATCCGAATTCCAAGAACAGGGGCGTGCTCGTGGTCATGAATTACCAGATTCATGCTGCCAGGGAGGTTACAAAGACCCATACGCTCAATCTGGATACCTTCAAAAGCATTGAATTCGGCCCTCTCGGTATCATTGACGATGACGATGTACTCTTTTACCGGACACAATCTTTGAACAATATCTACCGCCTTGAAAACGTCTATGACAACCGCGTGGGGCTTATCAAGGTTGTGGCGGGACTTGATAGCGACTTGCTTGATTACTATGTCAATCAGGGCATGAAAGGCATCGTGATTGAGGCTCTGGGCCGCGGAAACGTACCTGCGGACATGATGGATGGCATCAAACGCGCCCGTGAAGCGGGGGTTGAGATCATCGTCGTATCCAGAGTCATGGCAGGAAGAGTGCTTGATACGTACGGATACATCGGTGGGGGCAAGGATCTCGTCCGTCAGGGATGCATCTTCGGTCGAAATCTTTCCGGTCAGAAAGCAAGAATTCTTCTCATGGTCTCTCTTGCAAACGGTTTTGGACACGAACAGTTGAATGATATCTTCTCATAAACACCAAAATCCATTTGATTTGTATTTTTGGATAATGGGATTCTCGAAACCATGATAGTTTGAGTTCAAAACGACCCTCGATTTTACACAATGATTTTCAGGGACTTATTCTAACCGTTAGTTTTTACACAAAACAGTTATACCGCATAAAAAAATGATCTCGCGAGAGATCATTTTTTGTTGGCCATCGTCTTAAGGGCATCCTTGATGAGGAGCGATGTGTCTTTTTTGGTATCAAGATTCTTGGTGGCTCTTTCGATTTCCTTGTTTTTGTAGCCGAGAGCCCGGAGTGCATCACCGACTTCATCGAGTCTTTTCTGACTTTTGATGTTGAGGGTCGAGCTTTTAATCTTGCCTTTTAAGTCTAGCACAATCTGCTGGCTTGCTTTTGGGCCGATGCCTGGGAACCTGTTAAGGTACTTGGTATCAGACATCTCGATTGCCCGTATGATTTCTTCGGTTTCCGCACTTGCAAGTACGGCAAGGGCGCTTTTGGGACCGATGCCTTTGACGCTCAAGAGTTCATCAAAGAGCCGTTTTTCCTTGAGGTCCTTGAACCCAAATAAGGTCAGGGCGTCTTCACGGACGTGTTGATAGATATAGAGCTTGATGGTTTCATCGATGGTGAACTTGAAAGGGTTGGGGACGACGATGTGATACCCGATGCCATAGGTTTCCAAAGTGACCTTTCCGGGTTCTATTTCTGTGATGGTGCCTTTGATATAGCTATACATGACAAAAACTCCTTTTTAAAGTAACGTTATAATGAGCACGCTCGCAAGCGTGAAGTAAACAATGAGAGCGCTGATGTCGTTGAGGGTGGTGATGAACGGCCCACTTGCGATGGCTGGATCAACACGCAGCTTGCTTAGGATCATGGGAATCATGCTGCCAAGGAATGTCGATACGGTTAATGCCGAGAATATGGCGAGTCCGACAACCATTCCGATTTGCGAGGCTCTGATGGTCCCTTCGCTTACCACGCCCATTGGAGCGATGGAAAGGAAAAGGGTCGCCATGAGAAAACCGAGTACACCAAGCAAAAACCCGTTGATGAGTCCAATCGATACTTCCCTTGAAATGTGTTTCATGGTGTTTTTGAATTTGGTGGACGATTCTTCTGAGAGTTTCAAAATGGTGACCGCGAGACTCTGGGTGCCGATGTTTCCGGCCATCCCGAGAATGAGTGGTTGAAAAAGCACGAGTGCTGTGACGGCCGCGATGGTGTCTTCAAACCCTGAGAGGACGGATGTGACGATAAGGTTGAGCCCAAGCATGAGCGCAAGCCAGGGGAACCGTCCACGAGCTTTCTTGAACGGGGTGTCATAGACCTGGTCTTCGGTGTTGATACCGGCGAGTTTCGCGTAATCGTCATGACTTTCCTCTTCAATGGCGTCCATGACGTCATCGAGGGTGACGACACCTTCAAGTCTACCTTCGTCATTGATAACCGGCGTCAAGGGGGCGTCGTAACGCTTGATTTCACTGACGACATCCTGCATGAGATCGTCGACGTGCGCACTATAGTAGTTTGTGTACATAATATCTTTGATGGTTTTCGGATGTCTTGCGACGATGAGGGTCTTGAGGTCAACCAGTCCGACGGGCTCCTTGTCTTCATTTACAACGAGCAGGGTATCAATGACTTCCGTATCCTCCGCATGGGTAATGAGTTCGCGCATGGCGTCCTTGACATCCATGTCTGGTTTCAACCTTATGAAGTCGTTGTTCATCTGACCGCCGACACTCAGGATGTTGTATTTGAGAATTCTGTTGAGAGCTTTACGATTATCCTTGCTGAGAAGACTTAGTGTATGGGTCATCACTTGTTCATCCAGGTAAGTGAAAAGCTCCGCGATTTCATCGAGTTCCATGATATTTAGAACTTTCGAGAGTTTCTTTTCACTTACATAGTCCAGTCTTTCTGCGACGTGTTCTTTTTCCATGACTTCAAATACACGGGATAGCTTTTCGGCGCTTATCAGGGTAAGCACGCGTTTTTGAACATCGGAATCAAGCTGGATAAGCGCCTCCCCGATATCGTAGGGATGGCTTTTTTTAAGGCGTGTCCGCACGGCATTGTCGCTTTTTTTCTTCATCAGATAGGCGGATAGATCCGGTTTGTTTTGAGTGTTTCTAAAATTCAGGCGTGCCATGAAACCATCCTTTCCTTAAAGCGTCATGATGATGAATGTTGCCAGTGAGAAATAGATGAGCAGGGCGATGACGTCATTGAGGGTTGTAATGAACGGTCCGCTTGCGACCGCAGGATCAATCTTCATTCTGTGAAGTGTCAAGGGTACAAGTGTGCCAAAAAGGCTTGCGATGGTTAGCGCGAGCGCAAGAGATACGGCCACGGTCAACCCTACGAGAATCGGGTTGGCATCAAGAACATCGGTCGCATAAAGAAAACCGATGGTGGTCAAAAATCCGAGTGCCCCTATCGCAAGACCACTGAGCATGCCGCTTTTGAGTTCACTTGTTATGTGACTGCGAGCCTCGTTTTTGGTAGTGTAGTAATCGTTTGAAAGCCCACGTATGGTCACGGCGAGACTCTGCGTACCCGTATTCCCAGCCATCCCGAGAATGAGCGGCTGAAAAAGCACGATGACCGTCACTTCCGCCAGGGTGTTTTCAAACCCTGAGATAATGCCGGAAATGATAAGTCCAAGACCCAAGAGGAGCGTAAGCCAGGGAAGACGGTGCATCGCACTTCTGAATATGGAATCGCGTACTGTGGTTTCACTGCTGACGTTTGCGAAGCGGGCGTAGTCTTCACTGGTGGCCTCATCCAGGATGTCCGCCGCATCATCAAGGGTGATGACACCTTGGAAAGCGTCGAAGTGATCGACGACTGGCAAAAGATAGATTTGATAATTGCGCATGGTTCTTGCGGCGTCTTCCGCCGAGGTATCCGTATAAACTGTAATGTAGTCCTTCTCCATGAGAGATTCAAGGGCCTTAGGGGATCTGGCCTGAATAAGCGTCTTAAGACCAAGTACACCTGTGAGTCTGTTTTCATTGTCTACAACGAAAAGTGTCTGGATGCTTTCTGCGCTTACCGCTTCACTTACAAGGCGGCGCATGGCGTCCTTGACATCCATCTCTTCGTAAAGCACAATCGCTTCACTTGTCATGATGGCTCCGGCACTATCCTCCATGTATCCGAGGAAGCGGTTCATCATCGCACGGTCCTTGGCCGATAACTTGCTCAGGACGGCACGCTTTCTGACTTCATCGAAACGTTTCAGTGCGTCGGTCGCTTCGTCGGTATCCATTTCCATGATCAGTTTGGATGCCGTCAGGTTCTCAAAGGCTTTCAGAACATCAGATGCCTTTTCCACGTCCATGTAGTTCAAAATGTCCGCAGCAAACTGAATGGATACCCTACTCAGTATATCCATACAAAAGGAGGCGTCATAAACCGCAAGCCAAAGTGCCAGATCCGAGGGATGGTAGTCATTCAATCTTTCTTCAAGATCAGACGCATCCACATCAAAAAGCGCTTGATTGTCATTCATGATAAGCCTCCTAACGTTATATTCTATTGTTTGTTTGTGTACTAATCATATGGTTTAGTCGAGGAATTCGAATTCGTTGTTGAAGATCCGCACGGTGTCTCCGTTTTCCACACCAAGGTTCCGGAGTTCCTTGTCCACGCCCATGATTTTGAGCTGTCTTGCAAAACGTCTGACAGATTGATCCTCTTTGAAATCCGTCATTTCAAAGAGACGTTGCAAGCCTTCGCCGCCGATTTCAAAGATGCCGTCATCACCTTTTCTGATGGTGAATGGCGTATCCCCTGGCTGGAAGGTGTAGGTTACGTGTTCTTCAAAATCTTTTTTGTCGTATGGTGAGAAGATTGGCAGTTCATCAAGCAAATCAGCGGTTTTGAGAAGCATCTTGTCAAGATTGTCATGGGTCAGTGCGCTGATTGGAATAATGGGGTAGGAATCTTCATAGCGTTCTTTGAACGATTCAAGATTGGCCTCTGAATCAGGCATATCCATCTTGTTCGCGATAACGATTTGCGGTCTGTTTTCAAGGTCGAATCCGTATTCTTTGAGTTCCTTGTTGATGTTTATGTAGTCTTCATAAGGATCTCGGCCTTCAAATGCACTCATGTCAAGGACATGAAGGATGACACGGGTTCTTTCGATATGACGAAGAAACTGCATGCCCAGACCATGCCCCTGTGATGCGCCTTCAATAAGACCTGGGAGGTCTGCAACAACGAAACTGCGCTGATCGGACGTCGCAGTCACACCGAGATTCGGCTGAATCGTCGTGAAGTGATAATCCGCAATCTTGGGTCGACTCTTGGAAATGACGCTCAGTAGTGTACTTTTACCGACTGATGGTTTTCCTAGAAGCCCCACGTCTGCAAGCAGCTTGAGCTCGAGACGCACTTCAAGTTCAGCGCCAGGTTCTCCGTTTTCACTGATTTTCGGTGCGGTGTTTCTGCTGGTTGTGAACTTGACGTTCCCGCGTCCACCGCGTCCACCACGCAAAATGACGGCTTTTTGGCCGTGTTCGGTGATGTCGGCAAGAACTTTGCCGTTTTCTTCGTTGAAAATAGTTGTGCCAACCGGAACTTTCAAGAAGGCGTCCTCTCCGTCTTTTCCGTGTTTTTTCTTGTTTTCTCCATTGCCGCCATCTTCCGCACTGCGGTGACGGTCGTAACGGTAATCAAGCAGTGTGGTCAGGCCTTCGTCGCCGACGAAAACGACATTGCCGCCGCGTCCGCCATCACCCCCTGAAGGGCCGCCTTTTGGGACGTATTTTTCACGACGGAATGCGGCCATGCCGTCTCCGCCTTTACCACTTTTGATTTTTATTTTGACCAAATCTACAAACATGGTGCTCACCTCATAAACTGTTCAACCAATAGTGAAGCGACGTGCGGTCATCAAAGATGAGCACGTTCTTTTTACTTTCCAAACGGTTGAGCAAGCCTTCAATTTTATGTTTCTTGTTGTCGAAAAATGCTACGTACTGCAAGAATGCCTGATCGACATCTTCATAGCAGCCTGTTGCCATATCGCTTCTGTAGCGATGTTTATACTTTTCTTCTCTTTCAATGATGCCTTTTAACGCCTTTTTCGTTTCATATCTGAGCATAATCAGCGTATCGCAGACGTCCAGGCGATCTTGAAAGGTTTTGGAGTTCAGATAATTGCCATCCATCACAAATCTCTCGTGCGTTTGCATGTAATGCCTGATTCTCCTGGTGAACTCAGGCTTGGGCAGGGTCGTCCAGTTTTTCCGCCAGTACACGGTATCCAGATGAAGGATATCCAGGTTAAGTTTTTCCGCAAGGGCTCTTGCAAGGGTGGTTTTTCCCGTGCCGCTGCTACCGAATATGGCGACTTTCTTGATGAAGTCCATATTCACGATGCGCTCATACGCATTTCTGTGAATGGACTTGAGATAGCCGCGATACTTGAACTGGTGTTTTTTTAAAAACGCACGCATGTTCGGGTTGCCCGGATGGGTGTCGATTTTGATGGAATCCTTGCCACGTTCTTTTGCAAGTTTGATCGCATGCATCATGAGTGCACTGCCTATGCCCTTGTTTTGATACTCGGGCGACGTAATCATGCGATGGATGATGAGACTTTTTTCTCTGGACCAGTTTACCGTCTCATAATGGGGTTCCTCTTCTATAACGGCCATGACTCCAACAATTTTGCCATCATCAGACTCTTTCACATAAAGTCTTTTTTCTTCAACGTCCTTAAAAAAATGGGGTTTCCTTGGATAAGAAAAATCCCATTGCTTAATGGAGGCTTTCTGCATGGTGTCAATGGCGTTTTCACTGAGCTTGTCAATGGCTTCCAGGTCGAATTTGTCAGCAAGTCTAATCATAGGGCTTCTCCTTATTATATCCTCATGGTTTATTATACACGCGTGCAATAAAAATGGCAAACAGGATTGCCTGTTTGCCATACCGGTTATTGAGGATATACAGAAGCTTGTTTTTTATCTCTTCCGATGCGTTCGTATTTGACGATTCCGTCTACTTTGCTGTAGAGCGTATCGTCTCCGCCACGTCCGACGTTATTGCCGGGGTGCACCTTTGTTCCGCGTTGGCGGTAGATGATGGATCCGGCTGTACAGAATTGACCGTCTGCGCGTTTGCTGCCAAGACGTTTCGATTCTGAATCGCGACCGTTTTTGGTCGAACCAACACCTTTTTTAGATGCCATGAGTGGCATAAGTTGAATATTGATCAACATAGTTCGTCACCTCCGTGTATGACTGAGCTTTTAATTTAAGCTAGGCTTTGATGCCTGTAATTTCAAGTTTTGTGTAAGGCTGTCTGTGGCCTTGTTTGCGATGGTAGTTCTTTTTCGGTTTGTATTTGAAAACAACGATTTTGCGTTGTTTGCCGTGTTTGACAACCTTTGCTTCAACTGAAGCGTTGGCAACGTATGGATTGCCTACTGAAAGTTTGTCGCCACCGACCAACAAGACATTGTCGAATGTAACTTTTTCGCCTTCTTTGGCGTCGAGTTTTTCAACATAGATTTCCTTGCCTTCTTCGACACGAAGTTGTTTTCCACCTGTTTCGATCACTGCGTACATGTGTGAGCACCTCCTCATAATTTCAAGACTCGCCATTAGGGTGAGAGTCGCCTCTGCTTGAAGACCCATTCTGTGCGGTATGCTGCTAGCATGAAAAGAGTACCAAACCAGGTTAAGTTTGTCAATGAAATCTTCTCATAAGAACAACTTACATCATTATACATGATAAATTCCCTGTTGTAAAGGAATTATGCTTAAATATCAGGGTTGATTCACATGGCCTGATGGGCTTTGAATGAGTAGAATCTTCCCTTGCCGATGATGATGTGATCAATCACTTCGATATCCATGAGCTTTCCACTTTCCATCATCGTCTTTGTGATGGATTTGTCGCTTCTTGAAGGGGCGGGATCGCCTGAAGGATGGTTGTGGACGATGATGATTGAAGCGGCTGAAAGTCTCACAGCGTGTTTGAAGAGTTCACGCGGATGGACAAGCGAGCTGCTGAGTGACCCTACAAAAAGCAGGTGTTTCTTGATGAGACATGCTTTGGTATCGAGATAAAGCGCATAGAATTTCTCCTGCGTCTCCATTTCGACTTCGACTTTCATGAAGTCATAGACCATTTCAGGACGCATCAATTGGATGGAGTCCTTGTAGGGTTCTTCAATCATGCGTTTGCCGAGTTCCAATGCCGCAAGCAGCTGTACCGCCTTGGCGGGGCCAATACCTCTTATGTTCGTGAGTTCCTTGAAGGTGAGCTGGTTTAACGCTCTGACACTTTCACACTGACGAAATATGTCCTGCGCGAGCGCAACCACACTTTGTTCCCTGCTGCCGGTCCTTAGAATAATCGCAATGAGTTCCTGGATGGAGAGGGCTTCTCTTCCATAGTGGATAAGTCTTTCCCTGGGTCTTTCACCCAGAGGCAGTTCCTTGATCAGTAACATGATATTCCTCCTATTCACTTCAATAATAAATAGGAGCGCGCGATTTTACTTTTTAAGAGACTCGATTAATTTCAAATGGGCGTTGGAGATAGCCGGCAACGTGTCTAATTTGAACATCGACTGCGAAGGAGCATTGTCAATGTCAATCAAGTAGGCATGCATATGCCAGACTTTGTGCGTAAATACGTGTTTGAAGGTTCCAAGCGTCGCTGTATTGACAGGGTTGAATCCATAATCACGCTTGAGGGACTTCAGTGCCTCTTCAAAATCCAGGCCTTCATACTGAATGAATCCATATAGCCCACTGAGCAGTCCGCCTTCAGGGCGTTT
This sequence comes from Bacillota bacterium, assembly GCA_051745505.1. Lineage (GTDB taxonomy): Bacteria > Bacillota_I > Bacilli_A > Izemoplasmatales > Izemoplasmataceae > M55B118. Next base: position 4,614 of record JBNJEC010000011.1, on the reverse strand, counting down.
TTCAAGATAAAGAGTGTCTCCCTGTCTGATAATGAAGGTTACGTAGGTGAGTGATTGTTTTTTTGCACGTTTGGAAACGACGGGAAGGTCGGTCTGCTTATTTTGTTTGTACGCGAAACAGTGGTTCTTGAGCGGACACGATTCACAAAGCGGGTTTGTCTTTTTGCATACGAGCGCACCGATTTCCATCAGGGCTTCTGTAAAATCGGACGGATCTTCGTGGATAATCACGGGCTTGAGCATCTGTTCGATTTCTTTCATATGCTTGGTCTTCCGAATATCTTTTTCATACCCAAGGATTCTTGCCATGACGCGCATCACGTTCCCATCGACGGCCGGGGAGGGTTCGCCATACGCGATGGCATGGATGGCGCGTGCGGTATAACGCCCAACCCCTTTGAGGCTTTCAATGTCATTTAGGGTTCTTGGGAAGTTACCCTCAAAGGTTTCTTCAATCATCTGTGCACTTTCATGGAGGTACTTTGCGCGTCTGTAATACCCTAGCCCCGCCCAAAGTTCCATAACCTCGTCCAAACTGGCGTTGGCGAGAGCCTTCACGGTTGGAAACCGCTCCATGAATCGTTCATAATAAGGAATCATGGTATCAATCTGGGTTTGTTGGAGCATGAGTTCACTGACGAAGATCCTGTAGGGATCCTTATCCATTCTAAAAGGAAGGGTCCGCTTGTTCAAGCGAAACCAGTTACATAAATCGTGTGCAAACTGTTCTTTGTTATCCATAGTCATCGTTTCACTCTTTCTTAAAGCATGGCGTCGAAAAACCGCGTAATCAGACTTCTAAGGCGTATCTGTCTTCGCTTTTCAGTGTTTTCAGGATAGGCGGGGACGGCTGGGTTTGTCACATAGTCTCCGTCTCCATTCACTTCGAGACTTTGGTTTAAATAAGGCTCAATCACAGTGTCAAGTGCACTCTTGAAGTCTTCAGATACGATGATGATGGCACTTTCAGTACTCAAAGACGCGCTTCTTGGATCAAGATTGAATGAGCCAATAACGGATATGTCACTATCAAAGGTCATGGTTTTGGCATGAATCGTGGTATCGCCCTGGTATTCATAAAGCGTGGCATGTTCGTTGATCAAGTCGCGATAGCGGATGTAGCCAGACATTGCGAACAGGTTCGTACCCTTGTCCATATTGTTTGTAAGCACGGTGATGTCTTTATCGTTATAATCGGGAAAGTCTTCAAGCATCCGTTTTGAGAAAATGATGTAGGGGGATTGCACGAACAACGCATCACTTTCACTGGCAATGGCCGAAAATGTTTTCAGGAGGACTGGGTCCTTGTGCATTCTTGAAAGCGGACTGTGGACGAAGGTTGCATTGTCGACTGTGACCTTGTTGGCTTCAATCCAGGATAAAGTGGCCGTTTTTGAGTAGGTATTCCTGTAGTCAGTCATTGCTGCGTGCATTTCGCCTATCAAAGTCTCCGCATTCTCAATGTCTTTTTTCAAAGTGTGGGTATGCTCATAGGCAAAAAGCGTGTTGTAATAAGTATGCATGGATTCTACGGTTTTGTGCGCTTTATCACTGTGAATCAGGATGTCTCTGTCTTTTGTGGAACTGTAAAGCCCTTCTTCACCGTCGAAAAAGAACCTGTCCCCGATATTGCGCCCACCCGTAATGCCGTAAGTGCCATCAATGATGAGCAGTTTGTCGTGAAGGCGGTTTTGGATGGTATGGGGCAAAAGCGGATTGTAGCGTTCATAGAGTTTGACGGTTATAAGCTCGTGGCTCTTCAAGGCTTCAACATATTCAGGCTCATCGACGGTTTGATAATAGAATATGCCATCCAGGATGATTCGGACTTCGACACCACGTTCTGCGGCATCATGAAGCGCTGAGAAAATCAAATCACGACTGCGTCCGTCATGAAGTGTGTAATAGGAAACATCGATTTTCTCATTAGCGCTTTCAATGAGCGCAAGCCGCACGTCAAGTGCTTTTTGGTTGTCATCAAGAATGGTCGCATAGGTGGTATCCAAGGTTTCATCCGAATGCATGAGCTTTTGGGTGTCATAAGCGGTGCCGCTTTCGCTTTGGAGCGGAAAATTGAAAATGAGCACACCAAAAAAGAAGGTATAAAGCACAAAAACTGCGATAAGTACGACGAATCTCCTAACCCATTTTTTCATAGGCTTCCCTTTCCTTTTGAGCTATTTGACAAGCAATGATCGGATGGTACTTATGAAATAAAGCGACCCGCATACATAAAGCAGGCCGTCCTTGCTCAAATCCTTGGACGTTTTCAAGGCCTCTTTGTAATTGCTGAAAGCTTGAGCCGAAGGATGATAACTTTTACGTTTCAGCACTTCCGCTTTTTCACTGCGCTCCATCGGCAGTTCCGTATAGACGATATTTGTCGCAATGGCTTCCACGGATTTTTGCATGGAGAGATAATCCTTGTCCCCCATGACCGTGAAAAGCACTGTAACCGGTAAATCGCCGGCGTAGTTTTTGAGTGCCTTGACGCCTTCATAGATGCCCTCAGGGTTATGAGCTCCATCAAGAATGACATTTTCGATAATTTCAAAACGTCCTGGCATAGCCATGGCAAGCAGCCCTTTTTTCATGGCATCAATCGATACGTTGAACGCCGTATAGTCATTAAGCATCTCACACGCGAGAAGTGAAAGGCGTGCGTTATGGATTTGATACTCCCCGTGCACATTGATTTTGAAGTGTTCGCCCTTGAATGAAAATGTGGCGAGTTTGTTGGATGCGGATGCAACATCGGAGTAATCCCTTAGGTGACGTACAGGCGCATTCATTTTATTCGTATACGAATTAATAACGGGAATCAATTCGTTTTGCATCACACCGCTTGCGAGTGGGGTCCCAACCTTCACGATTCCGAGTTTCTCAAGGGTCACTTTTTCAAGCGTGTCCCCCAGGATATGCATGTGATCATGTCCGATGGATGTTATCACGGCGAGCTCTGGGTCAATCACATTCGTCGCATCAAGCCTGCCACCGAGGCCGACTTCATAAAGCACCACATCGACGTTTTGATCTTTGAAATACAAAAAACTGATAAGGGTGAGCAGTTCAAAAAAACTTATCTGGTCTCCATGCTTTTCAAGATACTCGGCTTGAAAATCGTAAATTTTGTTGATGTAGGTAAGTAGATCTTCATCAGATATGAGATCTCCATCCAGAGTAATCCGTTCATTGAAACGAACCACGTAAGGACTCGTGAATGTCCCTACGTGGTAGTTTTCGCTCAGAAGGATTTCCTTTAAAAACGTAAGTGTGGAGCCTTTTCCGTTCGTGCCACCGATGTGAATCGTCTTGAACGATTTTTCCGGATGGCCTAACATTTCACAGGCCTTTTGCATACGAACCAAGTCATACTTGTCCTTGAAACGTACGACGCTTTCAATCCAGCTTTGAGCTTCACTTAGCCTATTAAATTTCATCCTCGAGGTCCTTGATTCTTTGTTTGACGTTTTGAAGAGCGTTCTGATAGTCTTTGAGCTTGCTTCGTTCAGCCTCGACTTTCTCTTTTGGCGCCTTGCTTATGAACTTTTCATTGTTGAGCATGCCTTCGCAGCGTTTGATTTCACCGTTCAGTCGCTTTTCTTCAGCGCGTTGACGGTTCAATTCCTCTTCGAGATCGACAACACTTCCAAGTGGGATGTAGAGCGTAAAGCGCGGCGTGACGTAGGAAAGGCTGTTTTTGTCTTTTTCAATGGATGATTGGATGGTCATGTTGCTTGGGTTGACGAATGAATCAATAACGGCCTTTTCCTTTTCAATGATGGCCTTGGTCGCTTCGTCGGTTTCGATGTTCACCTCGATGCCCTGAAGATATGGCACCTGGTAGGTATTGCGGACGTGACGGACCTTTTGGATGAGGGTCTTGATGATGTCCGCTTCATAGACGCTCTTTTGGTTTACGTATTTTTCTTCGACTTTGACCCAGTCGCTAACCATGATGCTTTCGTGTTTCTTAAGCGGCATCTGCTGGTAGACTTCTTCGGTCATGAACGGCATGAACGGATGGAGCATCTTGAGCACGCTCATCCATACTTTGTAGGTGACGGCCTTGGTGGTCTGAATGGTTGCACCGTCCCCACTGTTGAAGGTGATTTTGCTCATTTCAACGTACCAAGAGGCGAATTCGTCCCATGTGAAGGTGTAAAGCGCACGCGCGGCTTCACCGAATTCAAAACTTTCGTAGTGCTTGTCGACTTCCTTGATGGTTGTTTGAAGTCTTGAGAGAATGTAGCGGTCCTTGAGTTCGAGATGCGCTTCATGGATGACCGTGTCTTCTTCTTTCATGTCTTCTATATGCATAAGCAGGAACCTCGAGATATTCCAAAGCTTGTTGATGTAGTTCCAACTTGATTCGACTTTCTCGATTTCAAAGCGCAGATCCTGTCCTGGGGCGCTGTTTGTCGTTAGGAAATAGCGGAGCGTATCAATGCCGTATTCTTCTTTGATGTCCATAGGATCGACACCGTTGCCAAGCGATTTGCTCATTTTACGGCCTTCGCTGTCTCTTATGAGTCCGTGGATAAGGACGTGTTTGAATGGGGTTTCTCCGGTGAATTCAATGCCTTGGAAGATCATGCGGGCAACCCAGAAGAA
>JBNJEC010000010.1:0-25431 GCA_051745505.1 Bacillota bacterium | reverse complement strand
CGAGCGGATCCTTGTGGGTCTGAAAGGCCGGGTTCAGGTATTTCGGAGACGGCATGTAGGTGTTTCTGTGCATTTGGCCGTACCGTACGATTTCTGCATTTTCAAGGCCTGGAATCGATTGGACAAGTCTTTTTTGTTCAGGGAACTTGAGCCTTGTCTGAAAGCCCACCATGTTGTAAAGGGTCTCAGCGGCGTTATCTTTTCTGAGTTGAATGACTGCGTAAGGCTTGTGGGTTTCATCACGTCTCAAGCCTACAGGCTTGAGCGGGCCGAAACGGAGGGTATCCTTGCCTCTTTTGGCCATGCCCTCAATCGGCATGCACCCGTCAAAGAGATGGGTTTCAAAGTCTCTCAATACCGCGGTGTCGCCTTCTTTCAATTTGGCGAAGAAGTGTTCGTACTCTTCTTTGTTCATGGGGCAGTTGATGTAATCCCCCTCTTCATCGTCTTCCCATCTGTTTTTCTTGTAACAGATGTCCATGTTGATGGATTCTTCACTGATGATGGGCGCCATCGCGTCATAGAAATAAAGCGTGGTTTCATCAAAGTACTTCTCAATGGACGTTTTAAGATCCGATGAAGTGAGTGGCCCCGTCGCGACGATGAGGGGCCCTTCAGGCAACGACTTCACTTCTTCTCTTCTGATTTCGATGTTTGGGTTGTCCTTTATTGCTTTAGTGACTTCTTCAGAAAAGGCGTCTCTGTCAACGGCGAGTGCCTGACCTGCTTTCAAGCGGGTTTTTGATGCTGCATTTAAAATCAGGGAATCAAAGTGACGCATCTCTTCTTTGATGAGCCCTTTTGAATTGGTAAGAGATTCGCTTTTAAGGGAGTTTGAGCATACGAGTTCTCCGAGGTTTTCTGTTGCGTGGGCTTCTGTATATTTGGTGGGACGCATCTCATGCAGGATGACTTTATGGCCGCGTTTGGCTAACTGATGGGCCGCTTCACTTCCTGCGAGACCGCCTCCGATTATATGGACTTCTTTCATAATTATCGCATTCCTTTCAAATCATATTATAGCATACGAAAGCCCCCCAAGGTAGAAAAAAAGACGCCCCACTTCAGGGCGTCACGGTTTTGACTTTGGTGAAGAAATACCAGTATTTGATGGCGACAAGCACAATGATGAGGATACGGAGCCAAAGCCATCCAACGATGAAAAACGGAAACAGCAACATGACATCCACAAACACCATGAGCTGCCATTTTTCTTTTCTCGTCATGCTTCTGTTGGTGACGAATTCTTCCAGATGGTTCTTGTAGAGTTTCGTGCTTATGAACCAGTCGTGGAACCGTTTGGAGCCTTTCGCGTAAAAATATACGGTGAGAAGTAAAAAAGGCGTGGTGGGAAGAACCGGTAGCACAATGCCTATGAGACCCAGGACCAAAAAGAAACTTCCAAGAAATACGTAAAGCCCCTTGATCACTCGCCGATCAGTCTCTTCTCGCCTTCAAGGGCGCGAAGGGGGGATATATCCTGGGTGAACTCGAGGGTGCCCAAATACTTTCCTTGTTTGTTTCTCACAGCGAAGTAACGGATATGGATCATTTTGTCCTTCATCTGTATCCAGAAGTCTTCATTGTCCTTCTTCCCGGTTTTAAACGATTCGACGATTTCTTCAACGATATGCACACTTGAGGGTGGATGACACTGATTGACGTGTCGCCCGATGATGGTGGCGGGTCTGTCGAAGATACGCTCTTCGCCTTGGGTGAAGTATTTCACGTGGCCTTCACTGTCAACGAAGGTGAGGTCAAGAGGCAATGTATTCATCACGGCTTCCAGTTGTTCAAGGCTTAAACTACCGGCACCAATTGGCACTTCGCCGTCCTTGTTTGTGGCTTTGGTATCTTCCTCTTCAGGAACGTCTTCGCCGGCTTGTTCGAATTTCTTTTTCGGCGCTTCTAAGAAATACCCGACTTCGTCACTGTTTTCGGCAATGGTGATGAAATTATAGAGATTGAGGTTCTCTTCTAGAAGCGGTGAGAGAATGGTGTCTTCCTTGAAAATCATCTCGCGAACTTCCTTGATGGCTTTTTTGGCGTCTTCCTTGATGGCTTTGACTGTCATGCCCGGTTCATCAAGTCTTTTTTGTACGTTTTTGATCAACCTGCGAATGTCATCATCCACACCCCACATGACTTTGGGCGGTGCGGTGATGTTTTTTCTCTCGAGATAAGGAAAGAACAGCTGTTCTTTCCTCGCATAGTGCTTGTTGATCTCGCTCAGGCGATCAAACGCAATGCGGAGCATCAGAACCGGTTGATCCCCTTCTTTTTTGAGATAGGGTTCGATTTCTTCTTGAATCAACTGTTCGATTCTTTCGTTTTCAGCCTTCATGACCTGAAGAGGATGCCCTTCTTCCTTGGTAAGACTGAGGCCGTGAATATCGGAGATGGAGCCTCCGAACACATTGGCGTGCACGTCGCAGAGTTTCTGGATCTCTTCGACCTGCATCCCATCCTCAATCAGTGAAGCTTCCATGGCGGAAATCTCTTCTGTGGAAACTTCTGAGAACTGGCTTTCGAAATCGGCTTTGACCGATTCAAAATCTTCTCCAGCATGCAATCTCTTAATCAGTTTTTTAAGTGCCTCTTTTCTTTCTTTGGACACGTTATTGATGAACTCACTCATAGTATCACACTCCTATTCATAATTTAACACAGATGAAAGTATAGACTAACATGAACGGTAATTTTTATAAATTAAGGCTTAATTTAAAAAGGTGCTGTAAGGAAATGAACTTAGTTAAAATTCCATTTCTTTACAGCACCTTTGTTTTAGGGATTATTAGTTGAGTCATTGTTTACGATTATCTTTTTGTTTCGCTTTATTAGTATACATTGATGTTTCAGCTTGTTCCAACAACTTGTAAATACTCTGGTCAGCAGACTCCTTGAAGGATGCTCCAACGGCAAAATCCAATTTGATACCATCGATTAAATCATCACTGACATAATTGATAATTCTGTTTTTGTAATGCTCTGTTTTCTCTTTGGTTGAATGATAGAAAATCACTATGAATTCATCACCGCCGAAGCGACACAACAGCCCGTTGTCTTCGATGATGGTCTCCAGAATCCTTGTTACGTCTATTAATACCTCATCCCCTTTACGATGTCCCAACTTGTCATTGACTTGTTTGAAATTATTTAAGTCAATGAACAGTAATCCGATGTTAACCCTGTTTTCGTTATCGATTTTATCGAATTCGTCATTCAGGAACAGACGATTATGAATACCAGTCAGCGGATCATGATGAACCATGTATTCCAATTTGCTTTGGAGTTCTAGGAAGTCTTGTTTTTGAGTTTGAAAATGAATTTGAATTAAAGACATTCCCATGAACAATCCCAGCATGCCAAGTACTACGTACCCCCAAGGTAGAAACCACCGTTGATCTGCTAAAACAGGATAAAAGAATGATACGATTGAGAAGATAATGACGATGTACCCGGTAATTTTAAACAATACGTCCTGTTTTTTTGTAAAGTTAATCCCAATTATGAAAGTGAACAATGAAGAGATAATAAATGCGGCAACTATGGACCAGGCAACAAGGTGGGTGAGTATTGTCAATATAATAATCAAGGAATAGCCAATAATCAATATATATTTCAGGGTTTTAGGAATTTTGAATTTTAAAAATATTGCACTTGCAATCAAAAATATATAACCATAACTCACTATGAGAAACGAGTATATTCCATAAATGAACGCTATATCAAAAAACAAAGCAATAAATAAGAAAACATAGGCAAAAGAAAGAATCAACCATGCTTGAACCCACTTTTTCAAATACAGGTGTCGGTTTAAGAAGTATAAGTAATAAAAGAACACCGTAAGAATGAATGCACCCGAAAAATAGGCAACAGTAATGCCTATTAACATCTCTAGATTGTTATCTAACATTCTGAGGGCTCCTTTCTCATCTATGCTTAATCATAGTATACCATATTTATATTTGCTTGAACCTTGTTTCCTTAGTTGTCCATCACGATAAGGTTTGAAATGAAAATTGAATTCGCTAAACTGACAATAATTTGATTGATTCATTTGTATCATTAAATCCATTGAACTTAAACCGCTTGAAGCAGTAGGTATCATTCTTGAGATTAGGCTTCTTATCTTTTATCGAACGCTCGCAAGAGCTATACTGATTCCCCCTTTAAATAAAACCCGGTTGATATCTATGAAACTTTCAATGGACTTGCTTTATGTGGTTTCATGGTGTTTGCCTTGAAGCTTTGCCAAATCCTGAAGTTATTGGCATAAGAAAATCCCCCTAAAGTAGCCTTCTGCAATCTTGTGATTTGCAGTGTTTACTTTAAGGGGTTTATATCAATGGACATCTATTCGTTATTTAGGGGCTTTGCATAGATTTATTTCATTACAGCGCCTTGTTCAGATATAGATAATGTAGCCTGCAATGGCTGCGATGAGGATGACTAGAATCGGATGGAGCTTGAAGCCCCTCAGTAAAATCAAGAGAACCACAAACAAAATGGCACTGTAAATGTCCACATAAGCGTCAAACGCAACGGAATAGACACTCGCGAAGATAAGCCCTACGAATGCAGGGCGAAGGCCTATGAAGATGCCTTGCGCGAACGTTGATTTTTTGAAACGCTCTGCATTCGTACTGATCAATGAGACAAGAATGACAGGCACGAATACGAGCCCCGTAGTCGCAACCGCCGCACCGATAACGCTGTTAATCTGAAACCCGATGAAGGTGGCGCTGTTAATGGAAATCGGCCCCGGTGTGACCTGTGCGATGGCGAGCATATCGAGAAACTGATCAATGGTAAGCCATCCATGGGTATCAACAATCATGCGTTCAAAGAGTGGGAGCATCGCGTAGCCGCCGCCAAAGGCGACCGCTCCAATACCCACGAAAGTGAAAAACATACTAAGCATTGTCATCAGCATGATTGTTCACCTCGCCCACTATATAGATTAAATACCCAAGAAGTCCGAGAAGTCCGATGACGAAGAACGGATGGACATAGAATACCGCAATGAGTGTAAATGTCAAAAACGCCAAAAAGATGCCGCGGAAATGAAGGTTCTGTTTGAGAAACTTGACACCCGCTGAGAATATGAGTACGACCACGGCCACACGCACACCCTGGAATATGGCGACGACTGCTTCGTGTGTCACATACCGGTATAAGAACGCCGCAATGACCATGATGATGATGAATGAGGGAAGCGTTACGCCCAGACCACTCGCAAGCGCACCCTTTTTCCCTCTAAGCGTGGTGCCAATGTACACGGCGAAATTGACTGCGATTACACCGGGAAGAGACTGACAAATAACGAGTATGTCATGGAACTCTTCTTCTTTTATGTATTTGTATCTGTGCACGAATTCTCTTTCGAAAAGCGGAATCATGGCGTATCCGCCCCCGAAGGTGAATGCACCGATTTTAAGGAAGCTCGTAAAGAGTCTCCATAAGCTGATTTGCATGGTATCACGTCCAATTCAAAGTATCACAACAAACTATATCACAAAGTGTCTTTTTTTTCCATATTCAAACAAAAAAATGCCCCCGTTTTTTGGAGGCATTTATTCTAGATTACATACGCTTCTTTAAAGGTGAACGCACCATCTTCAAAGTCCACTTTGATGGTACTTTCAGGGGTTACGTCACCCTTGATCATCGCACGGCCGAGTTCGGTTTCCACATGACGCTGGATATAGCGTTTCATGGGACGTGCGCCGTATTGCGGAGAGTAGGCTTCACTTAGAATGTGCTGTTTGGCTTCTTCGGTGAACTGAACGACAATCTCTTCTTCGCTTAGTTTCTGATTCAGATGCTCGATCTGAAGATCAATGATTTGAAGCAGTTCGTCTTTGGTGAGTGGTTTGAACAAAATAGTGTCGTCGATACGGTTTAGGAATTCAGGTTTGAAATGTCTGTTCATGCGTTCAAAAACCTGATTCCTCACATCTTCTCTGATGGCGCCTGATTCATCAAGCCCCTCAAGCAGAAGGTCACTTCCGATGTTCGACGTCATAATGATGACGGTGTTTTTGAAGCTTACGGTTCTGCCTTTGGCGTCAGTGAGATGTCCGTCATCAAGTAGCTGCAGCAATGTATTGAACACTTCGGGATGAGCCTTTTCAATCTCGTCAAAGAGAATGACGCTGTAAGGCTTTCTTCTGATTTTCTCAGTGAGCTGTCCGCCTTCTTCATAGCCGACGTAGCCTGGTGGGGCCCCGATGAGGCGGGCCACGGTGTGTCTTTCCTGGTATTCGCTCATGTCGATTCTAACCATATGGTCCTCACTGTCAAAGAGGGCTTCCGCGACGCTTTTGGCAAGTTCCGTTTTCCCTACACCCGTAGGCCCCATGAAGATGAAGCTGCCAATGGGTTTGCTGGGGTCTTTTAAGAACGCGCGCGCTCTTAGAATCGCATCACTTACACTTTTGACAGCCTTGTCCTGTCCGACGACACGAAGGTGAAGATGCTTGTCTAGATTAAGCAGTTTCTCCCGTTCGCTCTCAACGAGACGTTTGACCGGAATCCCTGTCCACTTGGATACGATTTCCGCAATTTCCTCTTCGGTGACTTCCTCTTTGATCATGGTCGATTCATCTTTGGACTCTTCTTTTTCCTGAGCTTCTCTAAGTTTTTTCTCAGCTTCAGGCAAATCACCGTACTTCAGTTTTGCAAGGCGTTCAAGGTCGTATTTTCTACTGGCTTCATCGATTTCGTTCTTGATGGATTCAATGCTTTGTTTCAGCGCCTTCACATCTCCAAGTCCGGATTTTTCTCTCTCCCACTGGGCTTTAAGAGTATCGTACTTGGATTGAAGGTTGTTGATTTCCTCTTCGATGTTTTCAAGGCGTTTTTCAGACTGCGCGTCTTTTTCCTTTTTGAGGCTTGTTTTCTCGATTTGAAGCTGCAAGAGTCTCCTTGAGAGATCATCGAGTTCGCTCGGCATGGAATCAATTTCCGTGCGTACGAGCGCCGCAGCCTCGTCCATCAAATCGATGGCCTTGTCGGGCAGGAATCTGTCAGTGATATACTTGTTTGATAGCGTGGCACACGAAACGAGCGCCTGATCGCTGATTCTCACGCCGTGATGGATTTCGAACTTGTCCTTGATGCCGCGCAGGATTGAAATGGTGTCTTCAACCGTCGGCTGGTCAATCTGGACTTGCTGGAAGCGTCTTTCAAGGGCGGCATCCTTTTCAATGTATTTTCTGTATTCATCAAGCGTGGTCGCTCCGATGCAGTGAAGTTCCCCTCTTGCGAGCATGGGTTTAAGAATGTTTCCGGCGTCCATGGCACCCTCGGTTTTGCCAGCACCCACAATCAGGTGAAGCTCATCGATGAAAAGGATGATTTCTCCTTCGCTTTCAGAAACTTCCTTGAGGACGCTTTTCAAGCGTTCTTCGAATTCCCCTCTGTATTTCGCCCCTGCGACAAGGGCCCCCATGTCAAGGGCAAAGATGGTCTTGTTTTTAAGACCGTCTGGCACGTCACCATTCACAATGCGCATCGCAAGCCCTTCGGCGATGGCGGTTTTACCAACCCCGGGTTCACCGATTAACACGGGGTTGTTCTTGGTGCGACGTGAAAGAATGCGCACGACGCGTCTGATTTCATCGTCGCGTCCGATTACAGGATCCATTTTTCCGTCCTTGGCAAGCTGAACGAGGTCTCGTCCGTATTTTGAAAGGGCATCATAAGACGCTTCAGGGTTGTCCGATGTGACGTTTCTGTCTTTTCTGATGCCTTTAAGCGCTTCTTTAAATCCTTTTTCAGTGATATTGAAGCGTTTGAACAGGTCTTTGAAGGTCTTGTCATTCAATTTGAAAAAGCCGAGGAACACGTGTTCCACGCTAAGGTAGGAATCCTTGAAAGCTTTCATGCTGTCTTCAGCATGAACCATCAGTTCGCTTGCATCGCGGTTCATGTATAAATCGCCAGCGTTTGAGACTTCAGGAATCTTTTTGATTTCGCGGTCTATCGCTTCGTTCAAGCCAGGCAGATCAACGTTCATTTTCTTGAGCAGTTCTCGCACCAGCGATTCATCTATATTGACAAGCGCATGGAGAATATGTGCAGGCGTAATAGCCTGGTTTTTGTGTCTGAGCGCCAAATTCTGAGCTTCTTGCATAACCTGTCTTGTTTTTTCAGTCATGGTTTCTGGTTTCATAATTGTCTCTCCTCAACATTAAAGTGAAGGCTTCAGGGAACCCCCTGAAGCCATTCATCAGGTCTTACTCGACGTCCACCACGTAGCCTTGGTCCTGGACCTCGCTCTTAGGTGCGTCAATGGTAAGAACGCCATCTTCGAGTTTCGCTTTGAGTTTTGCCGGATCAATGTCGGGCAAGTTGATTTGACGTCTCATAGAAGCGACTCTGCGTTCCTTGTGGATGTAGTTTTTCTCTTCATCCTTGTCTTCGTCTTCTTCTTCGTGTTTCACATCGATGGTTAGAATTGAATCATCGTAAGACACTTTGAGATCGTCGCGGTTGATGCCTGGCATATCGGCTGTGATTTCATACGCATCGCCTTTGTCCTCGACATCAATTTTGAACGTGTCGTGTCTTAGTGATCTCACAGGACGGAAGAAATCATCCACAAGATCGTTGAAATCCATAAGGTCGTTGTCTGTTCTACGTGGTGAAGTACTGAAAGGTGTAAGTTTCCACATATTCAATCCTCCTTCGCTTATAGTTGTTAGCACTTGATGGGTACGAGTGCTAATTCCAATTACATTATAAATCCGATTTTCGATTTTGTCAACATTTAGAGCACAAAAAAAAGCGTGGAATTTTCCACACTTTTTCAGGCGAAGAATATGAGGCTGACAGCCATGATGGCCATGCCGGAAATAACGCCGTAAATGACCAAGTGATGCCGTCCGTATTTCTCAGCGGTCGGCAAGAGTTCATCGAGGGCTATATAAATCATTACCCCACCAACAGCCGCAAAAATATAGCCGAAGGTTCGCTCGGTCATAAAGGTCTGAAGAATGAAGAAACCGAGCAAGGCACCGAGCGGTTCGCTGATACCCGACAAGAAAGAATAAACGAAGGCTTTTTTTCTGGATCCGGTCGCATAAAAGATTGGGACGCTTACCGCAACTCCTTCAGGGATGTTGTGGATGGCGACCGCGATGGCGATGCTTATCCCAAGTGTGGGATTTTCAAGCGCACTCATGAAAGTGGCGAGGCCTTCAGGGAAGTTGTGAAGTCCAATCGCTAGCGCTGTAAAAAGCCCCATGCGCATCAGCGACTTGGCGTGCGCGACATCCGTGAGGTCTATGTCGTTGTTTCTCAAATCCGAAGCATCCCTTGCTTCATGGGGGTTTGCAACATCGGGGACCAGTCTGTCAATGGCCATGGTAATGAATATCCCTACGAAGAATGCAACGGTTGTCCATAGATAACTCGCTGATTCGCTCATGGTCTCACCTAGAGACGCTTGCGCTTTAGGGAATATTTCCACAAATGAAAGATAAATCATGACCCCTGCGGAAAAGCCAAGGGCGATGCTTAAGAATTTGGCGTTGGTTTTACGGGTGAAAAATGCGATGGCACTTCCGATACCTGTTGAGAGTCCTGCACCGAGTGTCAGCATAAATGCGAACAGCAATGTCGTGGTTGAATAATCTCCCATGGTCACACTCCTTTACGTGTTTTCACTATATTTTACCATAGATGCGTACAATCTCAATAAAAAGCCCTGTAAAGAAAAAAGCCCGAAATTCTTTAGGCTTTTCTGTTTTTGATGAAATCAACGAGCTTATCGATGGTTTGAGGCTTGGAATAATAATACCCCTGTACGAGATCACAGCCAAGCGTTCTCAATTCACTCAGGACATTTTCATCCTCAACGCCTTCGGCGATCACTTTGAGATTGAGCTTGTGCGCCAGTTCAATAATGGTGGCTATAAGATCATACATCGAAGAATCGTCATGCATGTTCCTGGTGAATTCACGGTCGATTTTCACCGTATCCACCGGAAGATCTCGAAGACATGAAAGCGATGAGTAACCGGTTCCGAAATCATCGAGTATCGTCTGTACCCCTTCGTTTCTGAAAGACGTCAAAAACGCCTGGGTCGTCGTTCTGTTTTGCATAAGAGAAGACTCCGTCATTTCGATATGGAGTTTGTCGGGTTCAAGGTTTGCCTGTTTGATCATGGATGTCATTTTTTCAATCAGTGTAGGATTGAAAAGATTGCGATAGGACACGTTCAAGGCCATTTCAACATCCTTGAAAACCGCTTTGTGTGTCTCGTGATCACGAAGGACGCGTTCAAGCACCCATTCGGTGATGTGGTCGATGACACGTGTTTCTTCTGCAAGCGGTATGAACTCATCAGGAGAGAGCACTTGCCCGTCTTTGCGCCAACGTACGAGGGCTTCAACCCCTTTGACCGCATTCGTTTTGAGATCGATGATGGGTTGATAGACCAAAAACAGCTCCTGGTTTTCTATGGCACTCGGTAAAGCGCCGAGCCTTTCGATCAATAGGGCGTCTCTTTTATGCTCGTCATGATAAACTGCAAAGGTCAGTCCGTGGCTTTTTGCATGAAGGGCTGCAATATCGCTTTCCTTGAACCGTTCGCTTGCGGTCTTTTTAGTATTCGGAATGGACACGCCGATGGAGAAATCAAGATAAAGCGGTACCGTCTCACTGTATATGACTTCTTCTTCCATGGTTTTTGCGAACGCGTCCCTGATGGTTTTGAAATCCTCTTTGGATGCCTCTATCCAGAACAGTCTGCGATCAACGAGATAGATGTTTGTCCCCCTAGGGAGAAATTCCCTGAGTCTCAAGTGGATGTTTTCAAGAAGACCCGCATACTCCTCGGTTCCAAGAAGCACAAGCAGTGATTCATAGTTGTTGATGTGAAACGATATGGCAACACGGTCCGAACTTTTGTCTTTCGGATTGTTGTTTTGCCAGTAATGATTGAATGTTTTGATTCCGGTGCTAAGATCATGTGTATAGAGATTCGTGACTTCTTTCATCTTGTCGCGTATGGTTTCAAACATGAACCCAACAAGGCCTCCGGACATGGAAAAGAACAAAAGACGCATAAGCCAGCTGTATAGTGGCTGCATTTCAAGTGTTGCCGTATTGAGCGGCATCAGCGGTCCAAGTATGACCCCACTGAGAATGCCTATGAAAATGCCGCCTCTCCACCCGTAAAGGATGCCTCCGAGAATTACGGGAATGTACATAACATGCAAGTATCCGTTTCGGGTGCCCCCTGTTGCGTATACGAAAGCGTAAACGGCTGCGAGCATTAAAACAATGACCGCGGTTAGCACCATGCGATACCTGGTTGAAGGATAGAGAAGTCGGTTTAAATTCGTGTGTCTGTAGTCATTCAAGGTATCACTCTTTTCATTAAGTTTACCCTTCCCATTGATGAATATTATAGCATAGTGTGACTATTATAGATACAGGTTTCATGCGAATCCTCAGCCCTTTACAAGCTGGAGGTCTTTGTTGAAAAACGTGCGGTAGCCAAACTTCAAGAATATGTAAGTCGTAAGACTTACACCCCCCAAAATCCCCATCATGATACCGATTTGATAACTGATTGCGAGCAATGGCGAAACGCCTGAGAGTATCTGGCCGGTCATCATGCCCGGCAAAAAGATGATGCCCATTCCAAGCATGCTGTTGAGTGTCGGCATGATGGCCGCATCGAAGGCTTCACTCACGATTGATCGAGACGCGTCCTTGGGAGTCGCCCCCAGCATCAAGGCCGTTTCAACTTCCTCTTTTTGATCGGTAAAGCGGTTGATCATGGTGTGAATGCCTAAGGAAATCCCCGTCATGGAGTTGCCGATGATCATCCCCGCTACAGGGATGATGTATTGAGGGTCGTAGTAAGGACTGATGCCCACCACGACATACAGAAAATAAAAAAGCGACGTGAGCGTTCCTACGGGGAGCGCAATCAGAATGACCCTTTTAAGGGAAGGAAAAAGGCTGTCTTTGAATTTCCTGAAAACCGTGAATACTGAAAAACCCACCATTACAAGCAAAACAAGCAATGTAACCAGCGGATGAGGGTTTTCAAGAACGAAGGTAAGCACATAGCCCATCAGCACAAGTTGAAGCGTCATTCTTAATGTCGCGAGAACAAGGACCTTTTCACGTCTTATGGATTCTTTTTTCAGTATGAAAAGCACAAGTACTACGAACACATATCCTAGAAGAATCTGGTAAAATCCTAAATTGATAACACCGTCATTCATGGGATGCCTCCTCGATTTTGCCGTTTTCGATTCTCAGAACCCTGTCCGTATGGCTTTTGGCAACCTTTTTGGAGTGCGTAACCATAATCAGGGTCTTGTTTTTGCTTTTGAGCCAGTCGAACACTGAACTGAGCACGTCCATCTCGCTTTTTTCATCGAGTGCGCTCGAAGGCTCATCAAAGAGGTAAACGTCTCCATCAAGCAGGAGAAGTCTCGCAAGTGCAAGCCTCTGCGCTTCACCACCCGACAGGGTTCTTGCATCCTGGGTGAGTGGTACTGAAAGATGCACCCTTTTTAGTGTCTTTGACAATACATCGTCCCCGGGAATATCCAGATGCTGGAATTCCAGTCCCTTGATGATATTGTCTTTCACGGTGCCTTCAAAAATATAGGGTTTCTGATTGAGATAAAGCACTCTTCGTCGCAAGTGAACGCTGTCGATGTCACTGATTTTTTCACCGTCCAGAAGAATGCTGCCTTTGGTGGGAGAAAGCATTTTGTTGAGCATCAGAAGAAACGTGCTCTTCCCTCCGCCGCTCGTACCGATGATGGCGGTAAAAGAGCCTTTCTCAATCTTTAGGTGGTCTATGGAGAGGATTTTCTTGTATCTTAGATTATTGATTTCAAACATTCAGCACCTCTTTGATGTGGCGTCTTTATGATTATAGATTGGACATGATGACCAGTTCATAGCGTTCACTGTTTTTATAGGAATTCGTGTATTCAAAAATCCTGCCATCTTTCAAAAAGCCTGTAAGTTCAAGATGGATGACAGGAAATGCCGGCCCGATTTCAAGGTACTTCTGATAGTGCTCATGGGCAAAAGTCGCTCGTAATTTCTGTTTGGCCTTCACCATGGTGAGATTCAGATCATCCTGGATGTATTCATAGATGGAACGCTTTACAATGCTTTCGCTCAGTGGTATCAAGTCGCTTGGAAAAAACGATTCGTCTATCATGAGTGGAACGCCGTTTTTCTTTCTGAGTCTTACGACTTTGTAGACATAGGCCTCAGGACTGATTTCGAGTTTGCCTGCAACAAGCCTTCCCGCCGGACGCAGACTGTATTCAATCAATTCCGTTGAAGGAATGCCACCGGCATTTTCAACTTCCCTGGTAAACCCGACAAACGCATCCATGTCCTTGAAGAGTTTTTCATCTGTCGTGAATGTGCCTTTGTTTTCCACACGGTAAAGCTTGTTTTTCCTGATTAGATGGTCAATGGCCTTGCGCACCGTCATTCTCGAAAGCCCAT
The DNA here is from genome assembly GCA_051745505.1 of Bacillota bacterium. Lineage (GTDB taxonomy): Bacteria > Bacillota_I > Bacilli_A > Izemoplasmatales > Izemoplasmataceae > M55B118. The sequence goes on along the minus strand of JBNJEC010000010.1, from coordinate 11,924 downwards.
GTTCCTCTGCAAGTTTTCTTTCTGATGGAATGAGCTTGTTGTGTCCCACTTCTTCAATCATGCGTTCAAGTTCATCAGCCAGTCTCAGATATTTCGCTTTCACATAATCCCTTCTTCCCATTTAATTGTAAACCCCTTTATTATAGACCACAATCCTCAAAATGCCTCAAGTGGTATATACCGTAATTATAGAATTATCGCAAATTCCTTGTCAAGCAAACGGCCAAATATGTTGACACTTGAACCAAACTTACTATAATGAAGGTAAGAAAGCGTTGTCATGAGGGAGGCATCCCATGAATCCATCATTGAGAATAGACCACGTTCAGATGGTTGATGCGCTAAGCGATTACAAAGAAGCCATCAATCTTGCTGCCACCCCGCTTTTAAACGACGGAAGCATTGCCCCCTCTTATGTGGATGCCATGCTTGAAGCCATTGAAAAATTCGGGCCCTACATCGTCTTGCAAGATGAATTTGCCATGCCGCACGCCTTGCCTGAAAACGGCGTACATGAAACAGGCACCTCTTTGCTCGTAGTAAGAGAGGGCGTTGACCTCCTCGGCCATACCATAAAGGTAATGCTGGTCCTTGCCCCCAAAACCAGAGATGCCTTGAATAATGTTCTCACAAACCTTTCTGAGTTCTTGATGAATAAACAGAATATCAAGGATCTTTACAACGCGAAAAGCGTTGAATCGATTCAGAAATTATTGGAAGAAGGCTGATAATAATGAAAATTCTTGCAGTTTGCGGTTTTGGCGTAGGCTCTTCTATGATTTTGAAGATGACCCTGCAAAAAGTATTCAAGGAAAAAGACATCGATGTCGACATTGAAAACACGGACATTTCAACACACATTACCTATGTTGCGGATGCAATTTTCACGTCGTATCAGTTTGTGGATGATCTTAAAAAACTGACGGATGTTCCAATCTATCCGATAAGACGGTATTCCGACAAGGAAGAAGTGAGAGAACAGGTTGAGAAACTGCTTGAAGACAAAAAATAACATGAAAAAACGCGATGGGTTATCAAAAATCCATCGCGTTTTTTATTTTTTAATAACCGAGTTGCTTGAATACGGCAGGATAAACCAAAAAGCCCATCAATGAAACAATGAAATACCGTATGAAATCAAGCATGTTGAAAGTCCAGCTGCCTTCCTCGGTTCCGATGAATCCGAAAACCAGTTTCAGAAGCATCAAGGTCGCAAGAAGGAGCACAAAGCCTGCCGCAATCCTTATGAGAAGAATCTTGAGCGGTTTGTCCACTGAGAATCCGACGTATTTCTTCTCAAGTGACGTCGCAACCATGAGACCGGTCATGATGCCGTACCCTTGAAAGAAGCTGTTGCTTTCAAGAAAGAAAAGCCCGGGCAGAAGCACAAGCGCGATGATGGAATAGTACTGAATCAGTTTCTGGTTGTCGCTGTAAAATCTGTTGAACAAATACCCATGAGCGAGTGCAATGGTGATTCCAAGCGCAGCCCCCACAAGGACGTCTCTTAAATAGTGCACACCAAGATACATCCGGCTCATCATCATAAGTAACGTCAGAATAATGGCGATGAGCCACCAGTACCGTTTCATTTTATAGGCAATGGCGAATAAAAAGGCACTGAATGCCTGTGTGTGACCACTTGGAAAGGCACTTCCATAAGAGGTCTCAGGCCTCAGGTTTTCAATTTCAGAGTAGGTTTCATAAGGTCTTGGAAGCTCGGTGACACCCTTGATGAAATTGTTGGTTGATAAACTGATTCCAAGCGTTGTTGCCAGGTACTCTCCGAATTTCTTGTCATAAGCCCAGTACACGATGGCGAGTACGAGTATGTAGACATACTGTTCTCCGAGAAACGATATGAAATTGAAAAACATTTCCCCGAGCGTGCCTCCCGTATTTTGCAGCCATATGATCAAATCAACACTCATCTGTTCCATAAAACGCATCCTTTCATGCTCAACTTGTCAGTCTTTATTTGTTCGTTTCATGCGCTTCGAATTTCTTGCGCTGATTTCTCAGATAAATCTTGAAAAACCACGGGGTGATCCGCTTACCCCATTTGTAAAGAAACGAAGGATAGATTTTTTTCTTGTCTTTCCTGATGCCTTTCACAATCTTTTTAGCCACGTGTTCAGGGTTTTGTACGGGCCAAGGCATATATTTTGCATCCGCGCGGTTGAAAAAGTCGGTTCTAGTCGCTACGGGATACACTCGCTGATAGACGTGCCCTGTTTTCTTCTCCTCAAGCCGGACTGCGCTGAAGTAATTGTCAAGTGCGGCTTTGGACGCTCCATAGAGGGCATACCCCGGCATGGGAAGTTCCGCGATTGCACTCAGGGTCACCATGAAATTGTAGGGTTTATCACCGTATACTTCCTGCATTTTCTTGGCGGTATACATGATACCGGTGGTATTCAGTTCAAGGAGATTTTCCATCGTTTCGTAATCGATATCGTCATGGGCGCCATAGCGTGCATAGCCTGCGTTGGCTATGAAGACATCTATCGTTCCAAAACAGTTCTTTGCATACTCGAACAGCATGTCGATGGTTTCCTTTTTTGAAAGATCCATGTTTTTGACCCAGAGTCTCGCATGGGTGATGTCCATGGTCTTTTCAATCGAGCGACTTATTCCAAGCACAAACGCACCTTCTTTGAGAAGATGGCCAACAAGGGCTTTCCCAATACCGCTTGAGGCGCCTGTGACTACTGCATATTTTCCATTTAAATCCATAAAATCACTCCAGATTTTGTCGGATGAAATTCTGTACAAGGGTTGCTGTGAACTCCAGTTGCATGGTTCTTGTGATGGTGGCTTCGTTGTCACCGGACTGTTCACCGTAACTGCCGAAGTAGGCATGGTTCCCACCAGGGATGCTTACCTCGTTGAAACGGTCCTGGTTCAATCTGGTTACACCGTCTTGATAAGCATCCCTGTTCATGATGCCGTCATTGGAGGCAATCAGGGAAAGTACCGGAATGTCTCTTTCTCTGAGATCAATCCCTTCTTCAGGGTATGAAGCAAGCAAAAACAGTCCTGCGAACTCACCTTCATGTTCATCGACCGCTCGCGCGGCCGCCACGCCTCCCAGTGAATGCCCACCAATAAATGTGGGAAGCGTTTCGTCCATTCCTATCTTGAAAACAATGTCAGAATCAAGCAAGGGAAAGTGAAAAGGCATTTTGGGAATGTAGACGTTGAAACTTGATTTGCTGAGTTTGCTGCCAAGTTCCAGGTACGCTTCAGGATGAACGAGCCCACCAGGATAAAGCACGATGTTGGCTGTCGCGTCCTCGGTTATAAAAGTATAGCTGCCCTGCGAGACTTCATACCCGTCCACATCTTCAACAAGCTCACTGTCGGCTCTGTAAACCAGGGTTGAATAGCCTATGATAATGATGAAAATCCCGAGTAGTGAATACCCAAGGATTCTCTTGAATGTTTTGGATTTCATCTAATGCCCCCTCACTCCATAAAAGACAAGGTCAAGTTGCTTTTTCAAAGCGTTCTTGTCTTCAAGGAGGCTAAAGTCATAAAGTTTCAGGTGTAGCAAAATGTCCGTTTCACCATAGGCGTTATCAATGCGGTTTTCCCTGAATCCTTCACGTATCCAAAAGGAGAGCCCAGTATTGATGCGGTTGTTCAAGTACCACTCAACCACACCCTTGAGCGTATCATCAAGCGGTGAGAGAAGTTCTTTTATAAGTGCCATGTCATACGCATCAATCCGTGTTTTCAAAAACTCAAGGATACGGTCCATTTTCATCGAAAAACTCAATGAGGCATCATATACGATGCTTTCAAACCGCTGACATTCGCCTTCGATGATTCGACTTGCCACACGGCGCACAACATTTTGCTTGCTTTGAAAGTAATTGTAAATCGTTACCTGTGAAACCGAGGCCTTCTTGGCGATGGTTGCAACAGGGGTTCCCTGAACCCCGTTTTTCAAAAACAAATCATAAGCCGCATCAAGGATAGCCTGCTGTTTCATTTTCGTTCTTTGCTGTAATTTTTTACCCATATACTCCAACCCCTCTCTTTCATTATAATTGTTATGGACAACGAATGAAAGCCACAAGAACAAAAATACGCATATAAGTAAAAATGCCGATTCGCATCAGCATTCTTCTTTAAGGGTTTTCAAATGTTTTCTGAGTTCATTGAGAGGCGTCAGTTTATCGGGATAGCCAAGTTTTTGAGCAACGTAGTGCGCGTTTTTTTCAGTAAGATCGAGTACGGTGAACAGGGCGTGCCATATGGAGGCAGGGATGGCTTCTATGTAGGTGGCATGATATTTCTTGACCAAAGAGACATCGATATAGTCACCAAGATCATCGGCAGCTTTTTTCAATAAAGTGTCAAAGCCATGATCGACGCCTACACGCCACTCAAGAAGTGCGAGGACGTTCTCTCTGATATGGGATAAATGTTTTAAGGCATAAAGTGGTTCATTTCTACAAAGCCCCTTTGCGATATAGGGCGCCACCCAGAGAATTTCCTTGACGCAGCTTGTAAAAACCGCCCTTGAAGGTTTTGGGATGAAAAACTGAGCCCTTGAAGGCTTTGGGATGTCCCGCGAAAGCCCGTCCTTGTCCAGAAGCACTTCGTAGTTTCTGTTTTCCTGAACATGGTGTTCAAAGACTTCGACCGGTCTAATCAGCAAATCAATGCGGTTTTTGTCCTTGAAAAGCATCTGAAACATGTAGCCATTCTCCATGGCCCCCGGATGAAAGACCATATCATCGGTGGTATGCATCAGGAGTCGGTCTCCAAAAACATCGAGCCAAGCCCTGCTTTTGGTGAACGATTCGTAATCGTTCACGAAATAGACAATGTCATAATCCTGAAAAGCGTCCTTGTAAGGGTTGGTAACTCTCGAACCATTCATTACCACAGCCCTCACGGATTCACTCTTTGAAGCGACGTCGGTGATGAGTGTCTTCATGGTTTCGTAGTCTCTCATGTTTCACGACCTTTCAAAGTGTGTCTTCGAGTTTCAAGAGTGCTTTTTTAACCGGCAGTCCTGAACCGAATCCGACCAGTTTTCCGTTCGTTCCAACAACCCTGTGACAGGGCACGATTAATGAAAGCGGGTTTTTGTTCAGTGCTCCCCCGACCGCTCGCTGTGCGTTTGGCCTCTTTATCGCTTTTGCGATGTCTTTGTAGGTCCAAACGTGACCGTATGGAATGCGCATCGTGGCTTCATACACCGCCACTTGAAAATCGGTCCCGCTTAATTCAATGGGGAAGTCGAGTGTGGTTCTTTCATGGTTCAAATAGGCCATAATCTGCGTGTGCGCGTCTTTTATAAGTGGATCCGTCAGGTCGTTTTCACCTGATTTATCCTTGAAGGTGACACGGCTTATACCATTCACTCCACGTTTGATGTTTACATGGGCGGCAAGGCTTTTCAAAGACGCGGTTTGAATGGAGTCATCCGTTTTCAGTTTCATGCAATCAAACCTTCGCCTTGATGGTTTTTTTGAGGAAGACCTTGAGCAAATCACGGTCAAAATGACTGCCCGCAAACGCCCACATCTCCTTGGCCGCCTTGTCTTTGGTGAGTACGCTTGAATAAGGCGTCTTGTGTGTCAAAACGTCGTAAGCTTCCACAATTCTAAGCATCCTTGAAAGCAGGGGAATCTGTTCTTTTCTTATTCTTCTTGGATACCCCGTACCGTCCACATTTTCATGATGTGACAACACCACATCCGCAATGGCTCCCATATCGGGGATTGAACTCAGTAGTCTGTATCCGACTTCGACATGGGATTTGATTTTGATGGTGTCTATGTCATCAAGCTTTTTGGCACTGTTGAGGAGACTTTTTTCAACGGCCACCTTGCCAATGTCGTGGTACTGAGCCGCGTCTTTCAATAATGAAAAGAGGTTTTCAGGAAGATCTAGGTCTTTGGCAAAATACTTGCTAAGCGCAACTACCCTTCTTGAATGGCCTTTTTCAAATGGCACATTCTCATAAAGCATGGTTTCAATCTGTTTTAGAAGCTGGGTTCTAAGATAAATACCATCCCTTAGTTTATAGTGATACATCTTGTTTTCCGCCACTCTGAAGTGATAGTCGTAAGATTCCTTGCGGTCACTCATCGTAGTCAGACCAAAAGACATCGAGACTCCGATGTTTCCGACTTTGACGCTTGCGGATTTCTGTTTGGCCGTAGCCATCTTGTTAAGGGCCGTATCTTGAGACATGTTTGGCAGTAGAATGACGAATTCGTCACCGCCCGTACGCATCACTTTTCCAAGGAACCCAAACGTCTTGCTCAAAAAGTCCGCGGCTTCCTTGATCAGTTCATTGCCGTATTCATGGCCAAACGCATCATTGAAGAGTTTCAGTGCGTTGAGATCGACCACTATGATGGAAAGGGGTAAATACCCTGGCTGAGAATACTTTTGAATGATTTCGTTGTAATAACGGAAGTTGTAAAGACCCGTAAGAGAATCATTGTAGCTCATGGTACTGAGCTGACTTGTAAGTGATTGGTCGTTGGATACGTCCAAAAACACCACGGCCAGTTTATCTTTTTCTAGATTAACCATCGTGATGTGATAATATTTTTTGTGCAAAGGGAAATAACTGGTGAATGTCTGGGTGATACCGGTCCTGTCCAGTTTCTTGTAATAGTCGAAATAAGGGGGCGTCTTGACATTGAAAATATCAGTCAGTGTTTTGTTTCTGACCTGTTCAAGATTCAATTCCATCAGACTCTCGTACCTATAGTTCGCATTGAGAATTCTGATGTCCTTGATTTTGCCTGATTCATCACGCACAAGTTTCTGGATGACCATTGCCTGATTCATCTGATCGAAGAAATCCTTGTTTTCATTGATGAAAAACTCAAGTTGTTTGCCATCGTTTTTGTTGGACGTCATCATGTTGTACCCTACGGCGAGGCTCAATGATAAAAGAATGAACCCGCCACTGAAAACACCTAGAAGGACAAGCACAAGGTTTCTTCCTTCAAACACGTATTGCATGTCGAGCCAGATGGTAGAGCCAAGCAGCATAAACAAGGCGACTATGAAAAGCAGGATGTACCACAAGGGAAGTTTGAGTCGCATAATAAGCACCTCTCAAATGCCTATTATACAGAATTCAAGGGGAAAAAGGAAATGTTTATAAAAGAGCGCTTCAAATTTTCATGCAGATACCCTTAAACGGTTGAATTCGGCACAAAGTTTTGCATATGCTATACTGAATATATAAACGCATTTGAGAGAGCGGAAAGGATTACACCTATGATTAGAGAAATCTACAATCTGTATGTGGAACGATTTGAATTCTTCAGTGAACTCTTCATTCAACACATTATGCTAACGGTCATTTCCGTGGCATTCATCACTGTCATCGGACTCTCAAGCGGCGTATTGATGACCAGAAACAAATACTTTGCCAGCTTCATGCTTTCTCTTACGAACTTTCTATACACCATTCCAGTCATTGCCATGTTCGGGATTCTGGTCATCATTACGGGCATCGGAAACACGAGTTCTATCATTGCACTCGTGCTTTATGGCATGCTCCCACTCATAAGAAACACTTATGTAGGCATCCGCGATGTGGATGCGGACATCGTCGAATCCGCGGTGGGAATGGGGTGTACGGACAAACAGCTGCTGCTCAGAGTCCAGCTTCCTTTGGCGTTGCCGGTAATATTCGCTGGTTTCAGAACCATGGTCGTCATGACCATCGCCTTGGCGGGTATCGCTTCATTCATTGGGGGCGACGGACTTGGGAAGGCCATATGGAGAGGCATCACCACCTACTACCCTGCGATGACGTTTGCAGGCAGTTTGCTTGTAGCAGCACTTGCCATTGTCACCGATTTCTTCATGGGTCTTATTGAAAAAGGTCTCAAAATGCGTATTCTCGGAATCAAAGACTAAGAAAACGGAGGGGTTCAAATGAAAAAATTGATCAGCTTATTGTTAAGCATCGTATTGATTGGTACATTATTCGGCTGTCAAAGCAACAGTGACGAAGATACCATCGTGATCGCCAGCAAACCCATGACCGAACAATACATTTTAGTCGAAATGCTCACTTATCTCGTTGAAGACAACACCGAACTCGAGGTGGATCAGGAAATGGGTATTGGGGGTGGCACTTCAAACATCCATCCAGCCATGCTCGATGGGGATATCGACATGTATCCCGAATACACGGGAACCGGTTGGCTCTTTGTCCTTGAAGAGGATCTCATCAGTGATCCGGACGAACTTTATAACAATGTGAAAAACCAATACGAAGAAGAATTCGGCATCATCTGGTCTGACATGTATGGCTTCAACAACGCCTTTGGGCTCGCCGTGCGTGAAGACGTCGCACAGACACACGACCTGGAAACCTATTCGGATCTGGCGTCAGTAAGTGATTCCCTTGTTTTCGGAGCGGAATACGACTTCTACGAACGTGAAGACGGCTACGACGCCCTTGTTGAAGAATATGGTTTCAACTTCGAAGACACCAGCGAACTCGACATCGGCCTCAAATACGAAGCCATCGGCAATGAAAATGTGGACGTCATCAACATCTTCACAACGGACGGCCGCCTTGAAGATTTCGATGTGCGTGTCCTAGAAGACGACAAGAACTTCTTCCCCACCTACTTCGGAGCCACCCTCGTACGTGAAGAGATTTATGTAGAGCACCCAGAACTGCAATCGGTTGTCGCCATGCTTGATGGACAGATCTCAAACGAGGAAATGACCCGCATGAATTATCTCGTTGAAATCGAAAACGAAGATCCAAGAACCGTAGCCCGCGAATTCCTAGAGGAGAAAGGACTCAGATAATGTCTGTCATCGAATTCAAGAACGTAGCCAAATCCTATGGCAACGGAGACCGTGTCATAAAGGATTTCAGCCTGGAAGTCGAAGAAGGCGAACTCATTGTTTTCCTGGGGCCTTCAGGATGTGGCAAAACCACGCTTCTCAAGATGGTCAACAAAATGATTCCTTTCAATGACGGTGATATCCGGGTCATGGATACGCTTCTTAAAGACTGGAACACCATCGAACTGAGAAGAAAAATCGGCTACGTCATCCAGCAAATCGGACTGCTTCCCCACCTTACCATCAGAAAAAACATCTCGTTCGTACAAGATATCTCAAAAGAAGCCACCAAAGAAGAAAAGAACAAGAAAGCTGAAGAACTCATTGACCTTGTCGGTCTTGAACAAGATCTTTTGACACGCTATCCAAGGGAAGTAAGTGGTGGTCAAAAACAACGGATTGGCGTTGCCCGCGCACTCGCTACCGACCCTGACATCATCCTTATGGACGAGCCTTTCGGGGCGGTCGATGAAATCGCAAGGACCGCGCTGCAAGACGAACTGATTGAAATACACAGAAAACTCAAAAAAACCATTCTCTTCGTCACCCATGATATCCAGGAAGCCTTCAAGCTCGGGACACGCATCGTGTTAATCAACGACGGACGCATTGTTCAGTGCGGCACTAAAGAGGACCTCGTTTTCAGACCGGCCAGCGACTACGTCAAGGAATTCTTTGGCACAAAGGGCTTTCAGGCTACTTTGGATTCAGAAAAAATCGGAGAGTTCTATGAAAGGGTTCTTTCCAACGAAATCACCCTTGAAGAATTTTACGAGCGAATCGAAAAGCCTTCCACAAACCAAGATATCTGAAAGGAGATTTCCAATGGCGAAAAAACCAAGCATCACGCCAGCAAAAAACGGACCGCTGATCCTTGGCAACCAGTCAGAATTGACTGAATCGACTGGAAGAGAAGTCGAAACCCAAAGAGAAACGGTGGCCCTATGTCGGTGCGGACAATCCAAAAACAAGCCCTACTGCGACGGTACCCACGGTAAAGTGGGATTTAACGACGACAAGTCTGAAGACCGTGTGCCAAGACATCACGATGTATACAAGGGCAAAACCATCACCATTCATGACGACAGGGGCATCTGTTCTCACGCTGGGTACTGCACGGGTGAACTCCCAAAAGTGTTCAAGATGGGTGAAGCGCCCTGGATTGACCCTGATCAGGCAAGCAAGGATGACATCATATCAACCATTAGAAAATGTCCTTCGGGTGCACTCAGCTATGAAGTTGACGGCAAACGCTTTACCGCTTATTCAGACGAAGCAGAAGTCAATCTCACAGAAGACGGTCCTTACAGGGTGCGCGGCTTCATAGATCTTGTAAGCGACGATACCCCTGAATCCAAAGAACATTTTGCACTTTGTCGCTGCGGCCAATCCAAAAACAAACCGTTTTGCGACGGATCTCACTGGTATGAAGGGTTCAAGGATCCGGGCAAAATCAAAAAATCGATCTTTGAACACCAGGCGAGTGACACCCCTTATGACAACCGCTACGACCCCATTCGAAAACTGTCCCGTGGCAAAGGCATCGAACATACCGCCATGCGCACACTAAAGACGGTTCCGGGATTCAAAGACATTCTTTTCAAAGCTTCACAACTGGATAGAATGCCTTTGAATGAAGACGAATCGGTATCGCTTGAAACCACCATAGGCAAAACCGCGAAGAAACCACTCAAACTATCGTTTCCCTACTATGTCTCTCACATGTCTTTTGGCGCCATTTCCAAAGAAGCGAAGATTGCGCTTGCCAAAGGGAGCACAATGGCCGGTACGGCCATGTGTTCTGGTGAAGGCGGCATGCTTCAGGAATCAAGAGACGCGGCAAAAACCTACATTTATGAACAAGGCACGGCATCTCACACTTTCAACAAAGACGCCATGAAACAGGCCGACGCCGTAGAAATAAAAATAGGCCAGGGTGTCAAACCGGGCGTCGGTGGATTCCTCCCTGCACACAAAGTCACCCCTGAGATTGCTAAAGCACGTGGCATTGAACCTTACAAGGCTTCTAGCGCCCCTGGCAGACTTGATGGTGTCAACACTGCCAGTGACCTCGTAAAACGCGTGGAAACAATAAGAACACTGATTGATGGCAAACCTGTGGGCATAAAAATTGCTACAGGCGAACTGGAAAAAGATCTCGAAGTCGCTCTCAAGGCGAACCCCGATTTCATCACCATTGATTGTCGCGGAGGCGCTACAGGTGCAGCTCCAACCTTCCTAAAAGATAATGTGGGCATTCCGCCGGTATACGCCATAAGACGCGCCCGTAACTACCTCGACAAGAAGAAAAGCAAGATCTCCTTGTGCGCAACGGGAGGCTTTAGAGATGGCGCAGACATCGCAAAAGGACTGGCCATGGGAGCGGATGCCATCGCACTCGCCACGGCCTCGCTCATTTCCATTGGATGTCTGCAATCAAGAGTCTGCCATACGGGACGTTGTCCTGTAGGCATCGCAACTCAGGACGAAACCCTAAGAAAAATGCTTGATGTCGACGCTTCTGCGAAAGGTCTCTTCAATTTCTACTCGGGAATTGCAGAGGAACTCTCGATGCTTGCAAAGGCCCACGGAAAACCCCACATTAACAAACTCAGTGTCGAAGATCTCATGACCACTTCACACGATATTGCCAGTCACACGGACATCAAACACGTATAGCCCAAATAAAAAAACCTTGAGAAAGATGCAAATGATGCATCTCGCTCAAGGTTTTTCATTACTCTTCTTCGTTTGACTCTTCTCGTTTGAACTGTTTGAAAGCCTTTCTGTAAATCAGATACTGCAAAACCAACCAGACACCCAAAAACATCACGCCTTGGAACAAGGCATCAGAAACACCGTAGGTATCACTTAAAATCATGTTGATGATAATGAATGCCGCAGTCGCTATGACCCCTGCTACCCAGATTCTAAGGTGCAAGGCAATTCTTTTTTCCTTTGTGGACAAATCCTGTTGTTCGCTCATAATCAAGCCTCCATTCGGTTGCATTGTAATGAAATAATCGCTAATTGTCAATAAAAAAAGCCCGCAAAGCGGGCCTACG
>JBNJEC010000009.1:0-28567 GCA_051745505.1 Bacillota bacterium | reverse complement strand
AAATCCTGTTGTTCGCTCATAATCAAGCCTCCATTCGGTTGCATTGTAATGAAATAATCGCTAATTGTCAATAAAAAAAGCCCGCAAAGCGGGCCTACGACTAACAGTGTTAGCGAGTCAGTTTGTTGAATCGGAAATCGATTTGTTGTGAAAAGTAGTCTTCTAATGTTTTTAGAAGTCCATTTTTATTGTTTTTCTCTTCTTGTTTGTTATTCATGATAACACACTCCTTCTTTAAAGTTTGAAGTGTTTGAACGAGTCCTTTATATCTAAGGTGTCAACGTTAACCAAACACTTTGAATCACGATGCATCAAGATTGACAACGTCTCTCACCTCCGAGATTAATTTGAACTTGATGGGACCCAGACATGTTTATTATGTTTTGTTAGTCGCTCTGGGTTTCATGTGACTTTGTTACTTACATAGTATATATGAAAATTGTTTTCATGTCAATATATACACTGCAACTATATCAATGTATCTATGAAAATTCTTACATTTTGGAATAAACGATAAAAAAGCACCCTCACAAACAGTGGGGGTGCCAATAAACTTATTGAAACTTAATGTTCGGTCATCGTGATGTGCAACATCTCACCAAGCGCAGCAAAGATAGAAAGCAATCCTCCTATGACCACGCCATATGCCATATGCCAATCGACGGATTCCACTGTCTCGTTGCCTGCAACGGTGACGATGATGTCGGTGTTGTCAGAAAGCATGAAGAACAACACGGCCGCCAATACATACATCGCAAGAGAGAATACGTTACCTGTTTTGAAGATAAGGGTAATAACACCCGCAATGAGCGGTGAAAAATACGCAGCAATAGCGTAAGTACTCACATCCAGCCGCGCACTGGCGATGCTTCCAAGATCCAGCGGATTAAAGTTTGCGATTTCTTTTCCAAACGCAATATCAATTCCCGTATAGACCAAATCATCATACCTGAGTGCCGGAAGAAAAATAGTCAGTGTAGCGAGTATGCTCATGCCTGCAATCACATAAGGGAGTACCTTTTTAAGGGACGGGTTCTTCATGGAATCACAATCCTTTCTAGTTCATTCTACCCAAAAGGCTGTGGAATGTAAAGCGTATTAAGCAAAGCTTATTTGTATAATTACGCAAGGAAAAATGTGTGAACAGAGATGAATTGATGGCCTAATTATACTTTACCGTGTTTCTCTTTACGCAACTGCCTAAAATTTTTATAATTAATTTAGAAACTACAAGGAGTGATTTAATGAGCACCTTTATTGATACCATAAAAGAGCGACGCAGTTATTATGCGTTGGAATCATCTTCACCAATCAGTGACGACGAAATACAAAGCATTGTGGAAGAAACCATCAAGTATTCACCCAGTGCCTTCAACTCACAAAGCGCGGTCGCAGTACTCGCGCTCGGAGACAGTCACAACAGGGTATGGAACATTGTCATGGACAAGGTCAAACCTGAAACCACTGAAGAACAATGGCCAAAATCAAAGAAAAAACTCGAAAGTTTCAAAGCCGCCTATGGAACTGTGCTTTTCTTTGAAAATGACGAAGTTACCAAGGGCCTTCAAGATAGCATTCCCTTATATGCTGATCGTTTCGCACAATGGGCAGAGCATTCCCAGGGCATGGCGGAATTCAATGTATGGACAGCCCTTGAAGAAGCCGGCCTTGGCGCAAGCCTTCAACACTACAACCCTTTGATTGATGACGACATCAAAGCTCTATTCGATCTGCCGGACCATTTCAGACTCATCGCCCAGATGCCATTTGGCAAGCCTGCAGGCGAACCTGGCAACAAAGACTTCAAACCTATCAGTGAACGTGTAAAAGTCTTCAAATAAATAAAACCGCCATTTTTGGCGGTTTTATTTTATGTAAGTGGTATAAAATTCCTGCGCGGTTTCTATGGCGGTATTTGTCAACTGATGCCCTGAATTGTGCCAGAATATTTCCAATTTCACACCGCTTTTCTCAAAGAGCGCCTGAAGGTTCAATGTATCGTCCTGAGCGACTATGGGGTCATTCTTACCAGCTGCTATGAATACTGGGAAATCGCTTAAATCAGGGAACGAAGTAGCCTTGTAAGGTGTCATCGGATGAAGGATTATAGCCCCTTTCACTTTCTTTCCATAAAGGCTTAGAAAGCTACTGATGATATTGGCACCGTTCGAATACCCCATGAGTACCAGAGTGTTCATGGATACGCCATAACGCTCACAAAGGCGCTTGAGTGTATCATTCAAATCGTTCGTTCTGTTTTTCAGATCATTCTCATCAAAAATGCCCGGTTTGATTCTTTTGAAAAACCTAAGCAGTCCGTTCTCATTAACCGTTCCCCTGAGAGACAACAGGTTGGCGTCTGTATCTATCATCTCTCCCAGAGGGATCATATCATGTTCATCCCCGCCGGTTCCATGAAAAAGAACAAGTGTGGTTTCTGCGTCTTTGTTTTTGAATATGTGTTCCATCAATCTTTTTCCTTGATGGAAATATCCTTGAAAGCTTTCGTATAGTCACTTCCACCTAATCTGCCAACCGCTTTGAGCTTGTTTGAATCAATGCTACCTTTTGTTAGAATGCTTTTGTCGATATGAATCTGTTTGATGACACCGAGTACGAGATCCGCTGTGACGGTCCCTCTGTGTTCGAGTGGAATGATGTGTTTCAACTCGCATTCAAGTCGGATTTTCGCTTCTTCAATACCCGGGGCCTTGACCGTTGAACTGAATGTGGGGGTAAGCCCGAACTTCTCAAGTTCACTTTCATCGATGGACAAGGAAGACGCGGTTTTGTGAATGGCTTCCATGTTGTCTTCATCAACCATATTTACCACGAAAACCTTGCTGTCTCTGATATGTTTGACCGTATCCTTGAGCGCTTTGCCGTTTCTCGTAATGGCCACACTCACCATTGCGGGTCTGATAGACGCAAGGTTGAAGTAACTGTATGGTGCACCATTCATCACGCCGTTTTCTCCCTGCGTTGTCACAAGGGCCACCGGCCTTGGTGTCACGGCGCTTATCAGGATGTCGTGCGCAACTTTAGGATCAATATCGTTCAAGTCAATTGAATCGAACTCTCTCATCGTTATCCCTCTTTCTTATTTGCAAGAATTATAGTCTTATTCTACCAAAGGCGCCGCTGCCTCACAACAAAAGTGCAAAACAAAAGGCATCCGAAGATGCCTTGTCTTAACTGAGTTGGAAGTCCGTGTAGCAGGTGTTGCTGCTTGCAAACGTTGAGATTTCACCCGAGGTGCTTAAATCACCATGGGTTATGTCAATGGTTCCCTCAACATCACGAGGAAGCCAGATACCGAAGAATCCGTTCTTTTCAGTTTCCACTTCTTCATCAAATATGACCGTGCCGGATGCATCCTTGATGGTTACATCAAAAGTTTCTGAAACCATCTCCCCTTGACAAGTCACAAGGTTGTGTGTCCCGCAAGGATGGGTTGAATCGACGTAAGGCGCAATCGAAGCATAAAACATATCCTCAGGGAGGGCATATTCTGCACTGCTCTCTTCATTTTGTACACTGAGTGTCTCTCCATCGATGGAGGCTGCAAATGTGTTTCTGTCAAAGTCGGTTGCTTCTAAGAAAGCGACGGTCTCTTCAACGTTTTTACCGCTCATGTCGTATGCATCGAGCGGATGGGCCTCACTCTCGCTTGTCAAAGCGACAACACTGGCGATGACGATTAGGCCGCCCAGTATTCCTACCAACCATTTAAGCATTGTGATTCCTACCTTCGTTCAAAGTTTGTTTTTTTCTAATGTACTCTTCTTCTGTTATTTCACCACGGACAAACTTCTTGTCCAGAATTTCCTTAGAACTCATGCTGTAGGATTGGTCGCGGGAAAATGGTGAACCGCTTTGAGCCAGACTCAAAATAAGGAATATGATAAAGCCCCAGAAGAGCAACATACCGATAAATCCGAACCCCATCATGCCACCTGGCATCATGTGTCCTGCAAATCCGTAGGTGTAGCCATCCGTTCCGAGTGCAAGATTGAGCACACCCATAACGAGCATAAAGCCTACGAGAATTGAAAATATAATGATTATTGTTTTTTTCATGTGTATCACCTCTATACAACAAGTGTAGTATAAAACTGTGAACACATTATGAAGAGAAGAAAACAGTGATTTTCGTGCCTCTTGGTTCCAGTGCTTTTACTTCAAGTTTCCCGTCTTGTTTTTCCAAGGCGTGTCTGACAATGGAAAGCCCGACACCCGAGCCTTGTGCATTTGATTTATTTTTGAATTTATCACCGTAGGTTTTCTCAATGGCTTCCCTTGTAATGCCTTTTCCGTCGTCTTCAACTTCAAGTGTGCCTTTTTCCCTGTCCACACGCACATGCACATGCGAGGCCTTTTGTGCATGCTTGCGCACGTTCGAAAGCAGATGATCAACAATGCGGTGCACTGTTTCCTTGTCCATGTCCACCAAGAAATCATCATCCAGGTGATAATCAATCTCAATGTTTTTCTCTTCTAAAAGGGCTTCCTGGCGTTTGCAGGCTTTCAGGACTTCTTTTGAAAGATCGATGGTTTCCCGTGATTCTTCTTTTGTGGATTCCATGAGTCGTGGAATAAGTTCGTCAATCGCCGTGATTTCTTCAAGCAGACTGTCCGTTACGTCTTTAGAGAGGTCAATCCTGCCCTTTTCCACAGCCTCGAGCGTACTTTTCAAAATCGTGAGTGGGGTCTTGATATCGTGAGCGAGTGATTGTATATGCTTTCTGTGGCTTTTCTCAAGGTCGTGAATCTGTTTGATCTTCTCGTCGAATTTCGAAGAAATCGTGTCCATTTCCTCAAACGTGTAATAATAGTCTTCATCAATATTTTTAAGTTTGGATTGAATCCTGCTCATATCGTCGATGATGATTCCGTACTGTTTTTTGAAATAGGTAGAAAAAAGCCAGAGTCCGAGGACGTAAATCCCTATGAGGATGCCGTTGAACACCAAGAGATACGTCGTATTCTTGTTGACGAGTTCACTTTGATCGTTATCCACTAAAAGTCGTGCATAAGCGTCCCCCTCAACCATAACCGTGTACTCCTTGGCGTTTGAAGGTGGCGTTGAGGTTTCAAACGCGCTATTCCCTTCAAGCGCCTCATAGGTAATATAGACACTGTGCGTATGCCCGTAATGTTCCAAGAAGACAAGGGCATTGTCTTCTCCGGTATAGGTGATGAGGTGTTCAGTCATCTCCACAAGTGAATCGTTCTCACGTTCAATGGTATCGCTTATGTAGGCGTTGTTTGTGAAGAAAAAGACCACATTCACAATAATGAATATGGCGGTATAAAGAATGGTGAAGAACACGAAAATCTTTTGTCTTAAGAACGTTCTCAGGTTATACATCCTTTTCACCTACAAATCTGTAGCCCCCACCATACACCGTCGCAATGAAGGCCCAGGGTTTTTTTGAGTCCCCGAGCTTCTTCCTGATGTTCTTGATGTAAACATCCACGACTCTGTCGAAGGCTTCGCTTTCACTGATGCAGTACTCAAGAATTTGGTCCCTGGAAAGGGTCTGGCCACCATTTTCAATCAGATAAAGAAGCACATTGAACTCGTTT
This sequence comes from Bacillota bacterium, assembly GCA_051745505.1. Classification (GTDB taxonomy): domain Bacteria; phylum Bacillota_I; class Bacilli_A; order Izemoplasmatales; family Izemoplasmataceae; genus M55B118. The sequence continues at coordinate 22,978 of JBNJEC010000009.1, read as the reverse complement.
TGTGTCAAATCCACAAACTGACCATAAGCCTTGACGCTTCTTTCGAACTTGTTCACGATTAAATTTCCACTATTGAAACTATAAAGCGTATCCCTTTTCTCCATGGATTTGAGTCTTGGTTCGAGGTTCTTGATCTTGAGCATCAACTCTTCCATGGAAAGGGGTTTTGGCATATAGTCATCCGCTCCGATACTCAGCGCGTTCACACGCGCATCGACATTGACCTTGGCGGATACCACAATGATATAGACGTTGCTCGTCTGTCTTATTTTTTCTATGAACGTTTCGCCATCCATCTCTTTGAGCATGAGATCAAGTACGACGAGGTCAACTGAGTTTTCACTCAGGTATTTCAGTGCGTCTTCAGCCGAATACACGCTCTTGACGTCATGTTTGTCCTGCGCGGCATACATGCTAATCAGACGGTTGATTTTGAGATTGTCTTCTACAATCAGGAGTTTCATGTGACCACCCACTTATCTGGTTCAATAGTAGCATCTAAGCTGTCTATTGCCTACCTATATACAAAAAAAGAAACCCGAAGGCTTCTTAGAAAAGGGCTATGATGAAAAAATAAAGGATCGGGACGAAAAGCGCCGGCAGCATGTTCGCGACCTTGATGGCCTTGATTTCCATAAAAGATATGCCCATCGCAACGAGTATGATGTTTCCAACAAGCGTCATGGAAATGATCATGGGGTCTGTGAGAAACTCACCGCTCATCATTGCAAGCAGCGTGATGCCGCCCTGGTAGATGAGTACGCTCACAGCAGAGAAAATCACACCGATGCCAAAGATACTTGCAAGCATCATCGCGGTGATGAAATCAAGCGCGCTTTTGAATATAAGAAGCGTGCTGTCTCCGTAAAGTCCATCCCTGATGGCACCCATAATGGCCAGGGCACCGACACAGAAGATGAGCGTGGCTGAAATGAAACCCTTCGCAAGCGGGGGAAGCTTGTATTTCTTTTCAATATTGAAAGCGAAACGATTGAGTCTCCCATCAATATCAATCACTTCGCCAATCAAAGTCCCCGTAATAAGAGAAACCATGACGAGAAGATCATAACGCGTCGAAATGTCTCCATCCTCAACCACCAGGAAATCAGAAAGAAACCAGCCGATTGACACCACAATCAAGGCGAGTCCGAGTGTGGACATGATGGTTTTTTGATAGCGTTCAGGCAAGCCTTTTTTAAAAAGCATGCCGATGAGTGTTGCGACAATAATCGCACCTACGTTGATGAGTGTGCCCATGGTATCCCTCGAGTCCGTTAATGAAGTCCTTTGACTTTACGTAATAGATTTTTTAGTTTGCTTAAAAGTACAGGGGGCATGAACACCCCATAGATGACCAAAGTAAATATCAGACGTGTAAGAATATCAATATCTTGAATCCCCGTCACATCCAAAAGAATAATCAAAGAAGAAAGAAGCATCATGACATACTTGTAAGGATGTCTTCTTGGTTTCAACAAAAGACCGACATAAGGTACGGCCATGAACACCCAGACCGCCATGTCAAAGCGCCCATAGGTGAACCCGATGTAAAGCACGACGCTCAATGCGATAATCGGCAAGCTGTTCAAAAGCCGCATTTTGAATGTTCCGAATGAAAAAAGCCAGATTGCAGGCATCAAGACCATGACTGAAACGCCGCTCAAAGGGTGCACTGTCCAAAAGATGATTCCCGAAACCATGAAAGTTAGTGCCATAAGCAGGCCGACCATCATCCATCTAAGGGGCCACTTGAACACTTTACTCAATCCTGTTTTTGCCTTTTCTCTTGGCTTTATAAAGGGTCATGTCCGCCGCATGAACAGCTTCACTCACCTTTTCGCCATCGTATAGGTAGACGCCACCACTAATGGTGAGCGGCACTGAGTCATCTTTAAAAGTGTTCTCGACTTCGTCTTTCACTCTATTGGCGAATTTCACGGCGTTTTCATAACTGGTATCCGGAAGGACGCACATGAATTCCTCGCCGCCATAGCGGCCGACCATATCCTGGCTGCGGCTATTGCTTTTCAAAATGTCCGCAACGGCCTTGAGACGTTTGTCCCCTTCAACATGCCCCAGATTGTCGTTGATTCTTTTGAAGTCATCAAGATCAAAAAGGATGATGGAGAGCGGTTTTTGTTCCAGACTATGAGACTTGGCAAGGTCTTTAAGGCCTTCAATGATTGTCTTGTGGTTCAAGATGTCTGTAAGTCCGTCTTTTTTATTGAGCGCTTCAAGTCTTCTGTTTTTCTTTTTGAGCTCTTCTTCCAGTGATTTCTGCTTGGTGATATCAAATACGATTCCCGCTAGAAATAGCGGTTTCCCATCTTTTGTTCGTTCCGTGATCTTCCCGCGATCATGGTACCACCTGTAGTCTCCATCTTTCGTTCTGATGCGGTAAACCGCCTCGAAAACAGGAGCGTCACCGCGCATGTGTGCGCGCATCGCTTCCATTGTATCTTCATAATCGTCAGGATGCAGCTTGTCTGTAAAAAGCTGATAGGTTGCGTGCTCAGGAATGTCTTCCTTACTGTACCCGAGTGCCGTCATTTTTTTCGGGTTGAAGGTCAGATGATTGGAAGGCACATGCCAGTACCATCTACCAAGATTGCCTGCCCATGGATAATCAAGTTTGGTTTCCGAGTCTTTTTCACGCAAAAGCTGGCGGTTGAGCGTTTCCTGATTTTCGAGCATCTGAATAAGTGTTTCCTGGTCGAATTGGGAATAATCCATAGAAACCTCCTGTGATGATTCATTGCAGACCGTTCTCACATGCCGTTTCGTACTTAGCGTTTGAGTTCCAGTAGGTTGACGCTTTCAACATGGCTTGTGTTAGGGAACATGTCAAAGGGTTTTGAGCTGACGAGTCTGTATTTCTGACTCAACTGATTGATGTCCTTGGCAAGCGTTGAAGGGTTGCATGATACGTAGATCAGTTTTTTCATCGGATGTTTGAGCAAATGTCTGATCATCGAAGATGAAAGGCCCGTTCTTGAAGGATCGAATACCGCCACATCGAACTTCTTGCCTTCCTTGTTGAGTTTTTGAAGCACATCATGGGCGTCGCCCTCATAAAAATCAACGTTACTTAGTTTGTTGTAGTCTCGGTTTCTTGTCGCACTCAAAATGGAGTCACTTGAAGAGTCAATGCCACTCACGTGTTTGAATTTATCCGCAAAATAGAGTGCCATGCCCCCACTCCCTGTGTAAAGGTCCACCATGGACTTCTCTTTTGAGAAATCAAAGAGGGTACGCACGTATTCATACATGGACTGGGCCTCTGTAGGATTAAGCTGGAAAAATGCCTTGGGATTCAACCAGTAGGTGATGTCGCCCATTTTTTCAGGGATGGACTCCTTGCCTTCGAGGATTTCATACGTATCCCCAAAAATATGAGGATTCTTGGCATCATGATTTTTGGAGATTGCGACACTCACGACATTCTCAAGGGCCATGATTTCTTTCGCAGCGCTTTTGAGAGCCTTGTTGAAGATGGTGATGACGAGCGTTACCTGCATTTCACCGGTCGCTTCGCTTCTTCTGGTCACAAGATAACGAAGGAGGCCACGCATCTTCGCTGGATCAAACGCATAAAGCTTGTGCTTGTCGCATATTTTCAGTACTTCCTGATTGACTCGGTTGATGCGTTGATCCTGCACGGGACAATCAAGCACGTCTACGAGCTTGTGGCTGTTTCTTCTGTAAAGCCCGGTCTTGAGGCCATCCTCTGTATTCCTGACAGGCATTTGTGCCTTTTGGCGATACCTTTGGGGACGAGCGATGGGATTGAAAGGAAGGAAATCCACTGACCCCATGTCAAGTTTCGTATACCGTTCAAAGGATTGACGCAGAAGATCTTCTTTGAGACGCTGTTGTTCTTCGTATTTTACATGCTGAAGCTGACAGCCCCCACATACGTCATAGTGCTTGCAAAATGGTCTCGTACGATAAAACGACTTCTTTTTGACCCGTATGAGTTCTCCGATTGCGTGTCGATCCTTGATGTCACTTATTCTAATGACCACTTCCTCTGGAGGAATGGTCCCCTCGACAAACACGGCCTGTCTTTTGTAATAGCCAATGCCTTCACCGTTGATGCCGATTTTCTTGATGGTTATGAGTACTTCCTGATTCAGTTCCAATGGACTTTCCATACTATACCTCACACTTTCTTTTTTCTACTACGAATTTTATTTCTATTCACTGATGAGTTCAGCTTCCAAAATCACTGGATTGTGGTCACTGTATTCGAATGCATGGTTGATGGTTTCCACGCTTAATACGCGGACGTTGTCACTGACGACGAACCCGTCAATGATGTAATACTGTGTAGCGTCATTACTTGGATCATAGGGCATGTTCAAAAGTCTGCTGGTCGGATGATCGAGATCAACCGCAAAATCAAAGCCTTCACCAAGCACGCCTTCTTCCATCTGTGGTGCGGTGAAATACTCATCGTCTATGATTGGATAAAGGCCTTCGGCTTCAGGAAACGTCTGGTTGAAGTCGCCGCCTGCGATGACGTAATTGCCCAAGTCTCTCTCTTCTTGCAGCACTTCCCTAAAAAGTTCCATTTCCTGCTCGCGCATGGAGCCGTCATCATAAGCACTCATATGCAGATTGATGAGAATGAGTTCCTGTTCACTGTCTTCCAGTGGAACCCTGCTTACAATCATCGCACGTTTCAAGTTTGCTGTGCGAAGCGGCCAGGAGAATTCTCCTGGAAACTGCATCCTGACACTGTCATCCATCATGTAACGCGACAAGGTCTGCATCCCGCTGGATACATCACCGATATGTTCGGTTAAAGAAACGGGAAACGGCACAAAGGAGGCCTTGAAGTTGTACGCGTAAGTGCTTAGGTACTGAGTTTCACCTAGTGTGTCATGGAGTCTTTCAACCTGGTCGATGTCATAACTTCTTCTTGAAGGTTCATCGACTTCCTGAAGAAAATAGACATCACTTTCATGCATCTCCAGCAATGACTCTATGCCTGCTAGATAGTCAAGCACGACATCTTTCGATTCAGGACGGCCTCTTTCTCCACCGTCCATGACAAAATCCTCGTTTTCTCCAAGCGATGCATACCCGATATTGAACGTCATCAGTTTGATTGCATCATCCTTTGAGAGAAACGTCTCAGGGCTTCCACTTATTTCTATGGTTTCAATTTCTTCTGGTTTGTACTCGGTTACCGTGAGAAACAAAAGCAACGCCAAAAACAAAAACAGTGGCAAACCCACCACGATATAGATAGTTCTCATTAGCTTTTTCTTCATATTGCGCCTCTTAACTTTTGATACGTTAATTGTACCATATTACGCGATTTCATACAATTTCATTTGGCTTTAAAAAAGCCTCGCGGACTTGAATCCGCGAAGCCTTTGAAGACGCTTAAGATGGTTGCATGACCCCAAAGAGCACGAACCATGCCAAAACGGTTTTCGCAAGCAAACTGAGTATGATATAGCCGCGTTCTCCGTAAAGGTAGTTTTTCCATTTCCCGACTTTAAGATACTGAAGCACCATGTTAATCGGGAACAGGTTGAAAAACACAAAGTAGCTGACCACGATACCATAAACAAAGCCCGGAACTTCACTGGGGTCACTGTTGCCGAAGGCATAAAGTACGATGACTATCCAGGGAATGATGCCGGCGATGCTTCCATAGACAAACGCTGTCCAGTCCACGTTTTCCTTGTTCGTACCCTTGTTCATTTTCTCCATGAGAAGGCCGAACAGATTCATTGTGGCGTTAAGCCCGAAAATGAGCATGAGCGCACCGAGATCGTTGACACCGAAAAGCGCAGCGATGAGCACAAGCATGAGTGATGAAGAAAGCGCGTATTCATACCAGCGGAACTGGTTGATGCCTTTTTCCAGATCCCTCACGTATTTCTCGTTCGCCTTCTTCGGTAGGGCGATGATGAAATGGGCAAGCGCACTCAGAAACAAGAACGCCGAGACAAGGATGCCAAACGGCAGTTCGAAGACCATGTTCGACTCATTGACAAGCGCCCCTATGGTTTCATCGTAAGTCAAAAAGTTCGTAAAGATCTGGGGCTTGAAGTCCTGGATGTTGGACCAGGTCAAAGAAAGCACAAGCATGAGCAGCCCTTGCACGAAATGAAGCGCCCCCATCACGAGATTGAAACGTCTTAAGCCTTTGTAGGTAATCGTATTCATAAAATCATCCTTCCTTATTTGAATTCACCTTTATTATAAATCCGAATTGAACCGAAAACAATCAAAGAATTCATTCTTTCCTATCAGCGAGGTATTCTTCCTTGAGTCTTTGCCAGTAGGCTTTGTCTTCTTCGGTTATATTCCTTATAACCTTGCATGGATTGCCTGCAGCCACTACATTCTTGGGCACGTCCCTGGTAACGACCGATCCTGAGCCAATGATTGAACCTTCACCGATGGTGATGCCGGGATTCACAGTGACATTTCCACCAAGCCACACATCGTCTTCTATGGTGATGGGAAGTCCGTATTCAAGCAGCTCGGATCGTATGGCCTTGTCGATCGGATGCGACGCGGTCAAAAGCGATACTCTAGGTCCGAACATCACTCTGTTTCCAATTTTGATCGTATTCACATCGAGCATGATGGTATTGTAGTTGGCGAAGAAATCATCGCCGATATGGATGTTTTCACCGTAATCGCACTGAAAAGGCGGCACAATCATGTTCCTTTTTCCGTAAGACGCAAACAGATCCTCAAGAATCGTTCTTTGCCTGTCCCAGTGTTCAAACCTGAGACTGTTGAAATCATCAAGAAGATTCTTGGCTTTTTTATGTGCGTCATAAAGCGCCTTGCCCTCTACTTTGTATAGCTTTCCTGAAAGCATGCGTTTCTTTTGGTCCATACACTTCATTCCTTTGTTAGAAAAACCCCGGAAAACCGAGGTTTGATATATTAATTGATTACTGTTTCTTTTCAAGCAGCGTCACGGATTCGATGTGACTGGTTTGGGGGAACATATCAAATGGCGTGACGCTTTTGATGATGTAGCCGTCACTCACTAGAATGTTGAGATCTCTTGCAAGCGTGCTTACATTGCACGACACATAAACGATTTTTTCAATCCCCATGTTCAAAACCGCGTCTAGAAATTCGCGCTTGCAGCCTTTTCTCGGTGGATCGACAAAAAGCACATCAACGGATTCATTTTTGAACTTGCCAATAATGTCTTCCACTTTGCCTACGTGGAATTCCGCATTGTCAATGTCATTTCTTTTTGCATTTTCCTTCGCGTCATCAATGGCGACTTTGACACTTTCAAGGCCAATCACTTTTTTCACGCTTCCAGCCAGTGAAAGTGCGATGGTTCCGATGCCACAGAATGCGTCCATTACGGTGTCGCTTTCTTTTAATTCCGCCACAGCAATCGCCTTTTTGTAAAGGGCTTCGGTCTGTGTTGGATTCACCTGGTAAAAGGATTTGTGAGAAATTCTATATTCATTGCCAAGAAGCGTATCGTAGATGGCGTCTTCACCGTAAAGAACCTTGCTTTTTCTGCCAAGCATCACGTTGGTTTTTTCCTTGTTGAAGTTCGCAATGATGCTTTTTATGCAAGGGTAGCGTTCAATCACGGCTTCCACGATAGCATCCTGATAAGGAACCTTGTTTGCATTTACAATAAGCGTCAAAGACAGTTGCTCGTTGTCCTTGCTTCTTCTTAGCATGATGCCTCTGAATACACCGCTGTGAGTCGACTCGTCGTATATCGAGTAATCCAAAGAATCAAGAAGTCTTTTTAAAAAGCGGGTAATGTCTGAAAACACCTTGGGCCAGACATGACAACGCCTTACATCCACAATTTGGTGCGAGCGGGGTTTGTACATCCCGGCTACGATTTTTCCATTGTCCATTCCAAAAGGAATGATGGCCTTGTTGCGGTAGTAAAACGGATTGTTCATCCCTACCGTATCATCCACATCAGTTTCGATGTGTCCAAGTTTTCTGAGGGTTTCTTTCACTCTGTGCTTCTTGAAGCCAAGCTGCATCTCATAATTCATGTGCATCATGTTGCAACCGCCGCATTCATTGAAGTGATCGCAAATGGGTTGTTTTCTGAAAGGGGATGCGTCCTTGATTTCTATGAGACGCCCAAACCCGAAATTCTTGTTGGTCTTGACGACCTTGATCAAGGCTTTTTCACCTTTCAAAGCATCTTTGACAAACACGGGATACCCGTCGATTTTACACACACCCATCGCGTCATGCGTCAAATCTGTGAATGTCACTTCATGATAACTATTTTTTTCAACCACAATTTCACCTTCACTTCAAACTTATAGATTGTATTTCTTAGCCAGACCGCCGCAACTGGTTTCACGGTAGTTAGCAGGCATGTCCTTACCGGTTTCAAACATCGTCTCCACCACTAGATCAAAGGAAATCTTTCTTGAATCACTGAGGAAATACGCAAGGCCACATGCGTCTATCGCTCTAAGCGCGGCGACCGCATTTCTCTCGATGCAAGGAATCTGTACATAGCCACCAATCGGATCACACGTGAGACCAAGATGGTGCTCAAGTGCAATTTCCGCGGCGTATTCTATCTGGTCAAGCGTGAGCTTGAACAGTTCCGCATGGGCTGCAGCAGCCATTGAACAAGCACTTCCAACTTCGGCCTGACACCCTGCTTCAGCCCCGCTGATTGAGGCGTTGTGCTTGATGACGTTTCCTATGACCGCCGCAGTTGCCAAGGCTCTCAATACGGCTTTCTCAGTGAAACCATGTCGTTCTTTCATGTATTTAAGTACCGAAGGGACCGTTCCACTTGCTCCGCATGTAGGCGCCGTTGCAACCACGCCACCTGAGGCGTTGGTTTCGTTGACTGCGAATGCATAGGCACTCACGAGTCTTGATTCTTTTATTTCAGTTGGTTCGTTTTTGGATGTTTTTTCAAGCAGCGAATGGGCTTTTCTTCTTACCTGCAAAGCACCCGGCAAGGTTCCCTTGGTGTTCAAGCCATTCTCGATGGACTCTAGCATCGTAACCCATACGGTTTTGAGAAAGTCATAGATATGCTTGTCTTCAAAACGTTCTACATATTCGTATAGCCTGATGCCTTCGTTTTCACAATAGGTTTTAATCTGTTGAAACGTCTGGTGCGGATAGACATCTTCACTCTCAATATGGGGTTCGCCTTCGATTTCAATAGTCCCCCCACCCACACTGTATACACGCATCGAAGCGAGCAGTTCATCATCTTCATAGGCCTTAAGGTCCATGGTATTTGGGTGTTTGTCTATGAAATCACTTTTGAAATGCACGTTGACGTCTTTTAAAACATGTTTGATGATGACGTCTGTGAGGTGTCCTTTTCCGGTAAGACTGAGCGAACCGTAGAGGTCCACTTCATAGTGCGCATCCGGGTAGCGGTTTTTGAAAATCTGACACGCCTTCTCCGGTCCCATGGTGTGTGAACTGGAAGGACCGCGTCCGATTTTGTATAGTTCCTTGATGGATTTCATAGATGGCCACCTCCCAAAATATGCGTCCTTCTCTATTATAGCATAAATAACGAAAAAACGGGAAAGCGCTTAGCGCAATCCCGTTTATCCAAAGGCAAAACGCCCATTTTCCTTCACCTTAAAACTTTCGAGCTTTAAGCGAGAGATGATAATGCAATCCCGCGATGAAGGCCCACGCAATCATAAGGTGTAGCACAACGTGATAAAGGTCTGGAATATAGAGCTCATTTGAGTGAATGATTTTCACAGTGTCAGAAAAATAGTCAATCTTGTCCTCGGAAGGCCCGAAAACCGTTACATACCAGTGTGAAGCAAACTGAGTTGAAAACCAGAGAAAGAGCCAGACTGTAAGGATTAGGCTGCCAATCCTATCCTTGAAGACAAACAAGCAAACAAGCAAGACATAGATGATGAAAAAGACACCGTCCTCTTTGTATGCTCTTGACACAATGAGCCGATCTCCAATGCGCAAACCCGTCATATCAAGAAAAAACCACGTGAGCAAAGCGGCGTTGATGAGCAAAACCGTTCTTTTATTCACAAAATGCCTCCCTATCTTACTTCACCTGCATGCAAGCCACACTATAAATATAGCCCCGAATCCAGCGCGGATTCGGAGCTTTCTTCACCAGAAACAAGCGTTGGCCAATTAAAATGAACTTGTAAGACGCTCTCTAAAAGCTGATGTCCACGTCTTGTCTCTTATTGACTTCGGCTTCGAAAAACTCTTTTTTGTTCATGCCGATTTTGGATGCGACAATGGAAACAGGGAATGTGACAATGCGACTATTGAGACGGCTGACATTTGCATTGTAAAGGCGTCTTGAAGCTTGCAGATGCTCTTCGACATCACTGATGGAATGCTGAAGATTGGAAAACACCTTTTCAGCTTTGAGTTCAGGGTATTGTTCAACCACAACATTGATGCCCGATTGAACGGCGTCCATTTTCTGCATGAACTCCTCTTTTTGTTCGATGGTGAGTTCCTCAGGCATGTTGTTACGCCACTTGACGACATTCATGAAGGTTTCTTCTTCATGCTTGGCATACCCCTTGACGGTTTCCACCATTTTGCTTAGTACGTCAAAACGTTTTGTCAGTGCAACGTCGATACCTGATTCAGCTTCATTCACCTTGACTTCAAGCTGACGCAGGCCATTCATGGTCGCAATGTACCAAAGCAATACGATTAAGGCCAGGGCACCTACGATAATCAGTACAATCCAGATTGGCTCCATACTATTCCTCCTCTTTGAATATATCTTTGTTTAATTTCAAATCATCGACGATGTCGTAGATGATGTTGAGATCTTCATCGAACCGCTTTAGCAAGCTTGTATCAAGCTTTGAAAACGGCCGAATCGAGAATGATGATTTCCGGTTGTGTATCGCAACGTGCAGGTGTGATTCCAAAAAAGAAAACCCTAGATTTCCGGGATGCTTCTTCTCAAGACTCATAAGCGATTCCATGAAATGCGGTGTCAGGATGTAAAATGCCGTATGGGCATCGGTCGCATAAGTCTTGTAGGTCTTGTTGAAGTCAATCGATTCCAGCGAGACCTTTTCAAAGTTTCTGCGGGTCTTGGGTCTGTAGCTTTCTAGGACCTGGACAGCCCCCTTAAATTCCTTGTTGAAATCGAATCGGAAGACGCGGCCGTGGAAATACGTCACATACCGTGTACGCGTTCCCTTTGAAGTATGGGTAACCTGTCTTTCCTGAAGGACGACATCACTTGATACAAACTTCACACCATCAAGCTCACCGGCCAGATAATCCTCGCTTTTGATGCGGTCCGGCCTCTTTAAAAACTCCGTGTTCATGATTTCGTGCTTGTTAAGGCCTTTTTTAGGGGCATAAACGCAGTTCTCGATTTTCTCTTCCAGATGCTTTTTCAGCACCTTTCTTTTAAAGATTGTCCCCACGTGATTGAAATACGCCAGGCCAATAAACAGTAAAACGGCTCCCACGATCATCACGATGAACGTGTTGCCCGTGATGAAAAGGAGGACGCCACCGATTAACACAAAGCCACCTGTTGCCATAAGGATTTCCGAAACCTTCTTCTTTTTGTTCAAAGGCTCCAATATGTTGTCCATGCAATCACCTTCTTTACGCTTAATTATACCATAGAAAAAAAGAGAAGGAACAAAATTCTGTTCCTTCTCAGATTTTAGTCGATGACGATTTTGACAGTGTCGCCTTCATGACTTTCAACATTCACGATTTCACCAAGCGCACCTTCGTCAATCAAAGATTGCAGTTCTTCAACATCCAATTCATCGAAAGCCTTGTTGTTGACAGTGATGTTTTTCGAACCATGTCTCAAAATGGAAAGACCAAGTCTAATCGGCAGTTTGATGTTGACCTTGTCACCTTCCGCACTTCTCACAATGATTCTAAGCATCTTGCCTCGCGAGCTTTTCAAGCCTTGATTCTTTTGGTTTTCGACTTCATTGCTACCTTCATAGGTATCCGTGCTGCGGGCAAGCGCATTCTGCATCCAGCTCAAATTCATGGGAATCACCTCTTCAGTTTTTTGGTTTATATTTTTTTGATAAATCTGAAACGTCTTTCTGTTTTCTCTCTCATGATTTCTTCTCTTGCAAATGTATCTGTCCAGTATTTCATCGGGAACATGTCAACACCCCTTTCCGTGTTTCTTTTTGGATTTATGGATTCGATTTTTTGAGTTGTCTGATTGATTGTCGATCGTGCATTTACGGATGAACGTTTCATCCCAGTAGATTCTTGGAAACACATTTACACTTCCTTTCAATTCATTTCAACTAGATCTTCTTGACAAATCTTAGTCGGTCTTTTGCGCGTTGTCTCAAGATGGCTTCTTTGATAAATGTCTCTGTCCAGTATTTCATTGGAAACATCACCAACACCTCTTTCTTTATTAAAAATTTTAGTTTATATAATTAATTTTATTAATTTATTTATTGATTTTATTAATTACACCCTTATAATAATTAATCTTATTAACTTTGTCAACACTTTTATTAAAAATATTAAATCTTTTTTAAAATAATTAAAAAGACGCTTGATTTTATCAAGCGTCTTGGCGATATATAGCGGTTTTATTAAGTCTGAGTCTTTTTCTCAAACCACTTGTACAGAAGAATTGTCAGGCCACTCATGTAAATAATCCCGATAATATAATAAACCATTGTGGGTAAGTTCGATTCGTGGGATAAAAGATCCGCGCTTACAAGCAAACCCTTTACCGGCCAGAATATTGGAACGATGCCTAAAATATACTGTTTATAGTCCTGCATCGAGGAGAGAACTGCAAGTACAGGTGCCATGATGAACAAGCCACTTGACTTCATGTAGGCAAAGCCTTCGATCTTGTTTTTGGCAAGTGCACCGAGGGCAAGCGCAAATAGTGGTGTGAAAAGCGATGCGACAAGCGCAAAGACAAGCATGTCCGACCAGACGAAACTCTCCCACAGGTTTACACCGCCCAGTGTATAGCCATCACCACTCAGATGCTTTACACCAAACAAACTGAAAAATGAGGCGAATACACTGAGTAGATAGCCATAAATGCCTTTGAATATGATGTATCCCTTCAACGAAAGTGGGGTAACCCGAATGGTATTAAGGGTGTTTTCATCCCTATGATCAAGCAAGTTGAAACCAAGCATTGCCGCAGTGATGAACGGGGCAATGGATGCGAAGACAATGATGATGACCGTAATGCCTGTTGTCTGCTCGCCTCCTCCAGTCGCGTAATTATCAAGCAGTGCCGGAATAAGGTAAGCCCCCACCAAAATGATTAACAAGGGATAGACAAGCAACAATAATGTCATCTTGTCTCTTACAATGTTCTTGAACTCGTATTTGAGCATGGACAGATATTTTTTCATAGAATCACTCCTTTACACCTTTTATGGGATAAAGTGGAATGATGAGAAACTTCCAAAGCAACACAGACCCAATCAGCAGATAAAGCGTACCATAAACGAGTTCAAATGTGTCTACCGCCTGGTCAAACCCGTAGTCGATCATGAGCAATGCCACGTGGGTCGGTGATATAAGAAGCAAGGGTTCGATCGATTCACTCATGAGATCAAGCGCATAGAAAATGCTTGGGAACGCAAATACAACCATATACGCCATGATAAGTGCCAAAAGCCCGTTGAAGTCCTTGGAAAAGAGACTGAGTACAAATCCGAAAATCCCATGGGCAAGTGAAATAATAAGCACAAATCCAAGAAGCGGAATCAATCTGAACGATATGTCGAAGGCAAAAAATGAAACGCCAACTACCACAACGACTGACTGAAACGCGAGATAGATGGACGCGATGACCTTGGAAAGCGCAATGCCCCACATCGGAGCCGGTGTCACCATGAGCGTCTTGAGCGTATTCTCCTGACGCTCATAAAACAGGGATACCCCCATCAATAACACACTCATCATGGTAAGATCCATGAATATGACAAGGGGCAGAAACACGCCCACTTCATCCTTGCCTACAAGAAACAGAATCAAAAGCCATAGCACAGACACCCCAAAACTCACCTGGATGATATTGTATTTGAGAAGTCTTTGAAATTCACCTCTTACAAGACCCTTAAGCGTCTTCATCGAACGTATCCCCAGTCACCCGGATGAAGATGTCATCCATGGTGGTCTCGCCACTGTGCATCGTTTCAATGGCCTTGTTTTTAACAAGGGTCATGAAGTCTTCGTTTTCGCTGATGGTATCCAGGTCAAAAACTTCAAGCTTCACTTCATCTTTGTCTTTGTATTCAACCCTGAGTTCACGTTTACCGTACTTCATCTTCAAAGCCTTCGGCGTTGAGATCTCACGAATCCTGCCTTTCGATATGAACGCGACACGGTCACAGAGTTCCTCGACGTCATTCATGAGGTGGGTAGAAAGAAGTACAGTGCCTCCGCCCTCTTTGAATTCACGGATAAGATCCTTAATGATTTTGGCGTTTTTGGGATCGAGTCCGTTCGTGACTTCATCCAGAAACAGAAATTTAGGGTTGTTGAGCATGGCTCTCACGAAATTGAGACGCATCTTCATGCCTTTTGAATATTCCCCTACAAGACGGTCCTTGTCTTCAAAAAGCCCGACGCGTTTCATAAGCGTTTCTATATCAGCCTTTGACTCATAAAGGTTTTGGAAAAAGCGCATGTTCTCCATGCCGCTCAGTTTGGAAAAGTGGACAGGCAATTCGAATCCCACGCCCATATCCTCATAGAAATCATTGCCATATTGTGAAAAGTCCTTGCCCATGTAAAGAATCTCACCTTCGTAATTTTTAAGCAGTCTTGTGAGAATCTTCTGAGTCGTGGACTTCCCTGCCCCACTCGGGCCAAGCAAGCCGAATATTTCTCCTTCCACGATGTCGAAACTGACATTCTGCACGGCCTTGATACCGTGTTTTTGATACGTAAACGACAAATCCTTCACTTCAAATACTTTCTTAGTCATTAGAAGCCTCCTTCTTGACACCACTCGTCAATATTTCTATGAACGCATTCGTGCGTTTGATCATCAAGTCTATGGTTTCTCCTCTGTAAAACTGATACACAAGATCCCGCGCATTGAAATCATAAAGCATCTTCGCAAGCATCTTGGTGTCTGTCTTCTTTTTGAGCCATCCTTTGTTCACATCTTTATTCAAAAAACCCTCCATCATCCGGATGCCTTCTGTTTCAAGCTGTGCACGCAGATTCAACACCTCTTCGCTTTGTGAATGGTAAAGATGATACCCAAAGAGATACGCTTCCCTGTCGTCCTGTGCAAACATCAACCCTGCATAGGTGAGCTTTGGGAAAAGTTCCAAAAGCGGAACGCTCTCAATCTGGTTGAACAAATCTCCCATATAGGCGAATTTCCGCTCTGCGATGATCCCGATGAGATGGATGAAGAGATCGGACAACCCATTGAAATACTGATAGAAACTTCCTCTTGGAATGCCGGCTTTATCCACAATGTCCTTGATGGTCGCATTGTCATAGCCTTTGTCATTGATAACGGTGATGGCTGCACGTTCTATCAGGTTTCTCTTTTCTTCTTTCAATCTGAAAAATGTTTTTTTAGGCATGTCATCCTCCTTTCACCCCCTATTATGACACGCGTGTCATAAAAGTCAAGAAAAAAAAGAACACACACCAAGTGTATGTTCTCAAGGCTTACATGGAGGCCTTTATTTCGATGATGAGATCGCGCAGTTCCGCCGCTTTTTCAAAGTCGAGGTCGCGTGCGGCTTTCTTCATGTCTTTTTCCATATCATCGATCATGGCGCGTTTTTCCTCTTTGTCCATCTGGCTCAATGACTTGCCTTCGCTTTCCTCTTCCGCTTCAAGTTTGATGCGGATGGAATCACGAACGTCTTTCTTGATGGTTTGCGGCGTGATACCGAATTTATCATTGTGTGCTTTTTGGATGGCCCTTCTTCTTTCTGTCTCATCAATGGCCTGGCGCATCGCATCGCTGATTCTGTCCGCATAAAGTGCGACTCTTCCGTTAACATTCCTTGCGGCGCGGCCGATGGTCTGAATAAGGCTTCTCGCACTTCTTAGGAACCCTTGCTTGTCCGCATCGAGTATCGCGATGAAAGAGACTTCCGGAAGATCCAGTCCTTCTCTTAGTAAGTTGATGCCCACCAGGACATCATAGACACCCAGACGCAGATCACGGATGATTTCGATCCGTTCAAGGGAATCGATCTCCGAGTGCAGATAGGCAACCTTGATGCCGGATTCCTTCAGGTAACTCGTTAAATCTTCACTCATCTTGATGGTAAGCGTGGTAATGAGCGTACGTTCATTTTTCTCGGTACGTTTTCTGATTTCATTGACGATATCGTCAATCTGACCTTCTTTTTTGCGGATTTCAACCACCGGATCCAAAAGCCCTGTGGGTCTGATGATCTGTTCGATGATCTTGTCGGTTCTATCCATTTCGAAGTCGCCCGGGGTTGCACTGACATATACGGACTGATGAATCTTGTCCATGAATTCGTCAAAGTTGAGTGGACGGTTGTCCATCGCACTAGGCAGGCGGAATCCGTATTCGACAAGCGTCTTTTTCCTCGCCTGGTCACCGTTGTACATGCCTCTTACTTGTGGCAGGGTCACATGGGATTCGTCTACGATAAGCAGATAATCATCGCCGAAGAAATCCATGAGGGTTGAAGGGGTTTCTCCCGCATTACGGAGCGAGAGATGTCTTGAATAGTTCTCTACACCTTTGCAGGTGCCGATTTCCTTGAGCATTTCAATGTCGTAATTCGTACGCTGCTGGATGCGTTCGGCTTCAAGGAGCTTGCCTTCGCTTTTGAAGTACTCGACCTGTTCTTCGAGTTCGTTTTCTATGCGTTTGATGCCCTCTTCGAGTTTATCCTTGTTGGTGACGAATTGCGTGGCCGGAAAAAGTGTGAGGACACTGTAGTCTTCAAGAATTTCTCCTGTCACGGCGTCGAAGGAACGAATCCTCTCAACTTCATCGTCAAAGAATTCGATTCTGTAGGCAATCGATTTATTGTAAGTTGGCATGACTTCGACGGTATCTCCCTTGACCTTGAATGTCCCACGGTCAAAATCGGTGTCGTTTCTCTGAAACAGCATGTCCACAAGCTTGTTGAGGAGATCGTCTCTTTCCACCGTGGTTCCGGTTCTAAGGGTCAGGGTCGCATTCTTGTAGTCTTCAGGATCCCCAATTCCGTAAATACAAGACACACTCGCAACCACGATGACATCGTCTCGCTCTAGAAGTGAGGCGGTCGCACTGTGGCGCAGTTCATCGATTTCATCATTGGTCTGTGCGTCCTTTTCAATGAAGAGGTCACGACTCGGTACATAGGCTTCAGGTTGGTAGTAGTCATAATAGGAAATGAAATATTCCACCCTGTTTTCAGGGAAGAATTCCTTGAATTCGGAATAAAGCTGTCCCGCCAGGGTTTTGTTGTGGGCAAGAATCAAAATCGGTTTGTCGAGATCCTTGATGACATTGCTCATGGTGAAGGTTTTACCCGTTCCGGTGGCCCCAAGCAGTACTTGTTCCCGGCTGCCTTCCTTGATGTTTTTGACAAGGGCCTTGATTGCTTCTACCTGGTCGCCTTTTGGGTCATATTTGCTCACGAGTTTGTATGCCATGTTCCCACCTCCTATGGTTATCTAGAATTCATTCTATCACACTAGGCATGGTTATGGTAAAATAACACGGAGGTGGTTTGATGCATCCTTTGTTCGTCTCAGTCAATGCGAAATACATTCATACCAACAACGCCGTCCGTCTTCTTAGTGCCAACAGTGCACATGAGACGGAATTTTTGGATTTCACAATCAAGGATGCCGAAGACAAGATTATAGACACCCTCCTGGATAAAAACCCTTCAGTCATCGGTTTCAGCACCTACATATGGAATGTGGAAATCATCTCTGCACTAGTCATTGCACTTAAAGAACGTTCGAATATCCCCATCATCCTGGGTGGGCCCGAGGTTTCTTATGACGCACACCATTTTCTAAGCACATTGCCCGTAGAAGTCATCGTCAAAGGCGAAGGGGAACATGTCATCGACGATGTCCTTGATTATCTTCTAAAAGGCACCACGCTTGAAAACACGCCCAATGTCGCATGGAAAAATAACGAAACAATCATTGAACACCCCATAGAAGAAATCGAAGACCTTTCAATCATCCAATCGCCACACCACTTCGAAGAAGATCTCTCCCATATTCCAAAACGCATTCAATATGTCGAAAGCTCAAGAGGATGTCCCTTCAAGTGTTCCTACTGTCTTTCCTCCCTTGAAAAGAAAGTGCGGTTCTTCCCGCTTCAGGATGTGCTTGACACACTGTCTCATCTTCTTGAGAAAGGCGCTAAAACCATCAAGTTCCTTGATAGAACCTTCAATGCCAACAAAGATGCCCTTGCCATCATTGACTTCCTGATAGCCAACCACAAAGAGGGCACCGTTTTCCAGTTTGAAATTACCGGCGAGATCATGGACGAAGCCATCATCGACCATATCCATGCCCATGCCCCAAGACATCTGTTTCGTTTTGAGATCGGCATTCAGTCCACAAATGACATCACCAACCGTCTTGTTGGAAGAATCCAGAACAACGACAAACTATTCCGCCTCATTGAAAAAATAAAAGAGGCTGACATCATCGACATGCACCTCGATTTGATTGCGGGACTCCCCCTTGAAACGCTTGAACGTTTCAAAAAGACGTTCAACGACGTGTACGCCCTTGGAAGCCGCGAACTTCAACTTGGATTTCTCAAATTTCTAAGAGGCACCAAAATAAGAAACGAAGCCGAACTCTACGAATACCGTTTCAAAGATGAAGCGCCTTATGAAATCGAGTCCAACACTTCTTTATCCAAAGAGGACCTCGCCTACATCTCCAGGGTCGAAGAAGGCCTGGACCTTTTCCACAACAAAGGCTACTTTGAGGACACCCTTTTCCCAATACTGAAACACCACTTCGATGATTACTTCACGCTGTTTTATGACATGATGACTACGTACTTGCAAAGCGGCTACAAAAGGAAAGGCTACCAGCTCGATGAAGTGTATGGGTTCACGCACGACTACCTCAAGAACAGCGGGGTTGATGAAACAAGTCTTGACACCTTGAAAATAACCTACCTAAGAAGAAGCAAAGTGAAGCCCAAAACCTATTTTGAGACCATCAAGGACAAGTCAATCAAACGGCCATTGTTTGAAAAGCTTGACCGCACCTCCTACTTCGATATTTCCGATTATTACAAGCACGCTCTGGTGGCCGAAATTCAAAAAGGGTACGTCGTTGCCCTATACAAAAACCAAACAAGTCACATCGAAACCATAGAAAAAACGGATTGACCCGCGATTACACCGGGTCAATCCGTTTTCTTTATGCGTTGATAAGTGTAACAAGTGCTTTGTAGAGATCTTCGAGCTGCGTCTCCTTGTCCCATCTGGAAAACGGGGTATTCATCGCAATGAGAAATCCGAAGATCATCGCTTCAACCGTTCTGAAACGGGCGTTATCGATTCCCTTTTCAAGGACACCTTCCAAGGCACCCTTTTTGAAAATTTTATCAAGGGCTTCTTCGAGGTAGACGTTGTGTTCATGAATCGACTGGAACATGGCCTGTTTGGTTTCTTCAGGCAATTTGAGAATGTCGGGGTGGTGTGAGAAATCCTTGATGAAGACGTTGTTCTGTGCCAAATCAAGAATTCTGTTTATATGGTTGGTAAAGGCTTTTTTGAATGTCAGGTTCTCAAGTTCATCATCATTCAGTATGGCCTCCCTGTTTTTTTCAAGCATCAGTTCAAACGCACTTTGAATCATCGCGTCCTTGCTGTTGAAATATTCATAGATTGTGCTTTTTCCCATATCGAGGGCTTTCGCAACATTGGATATGGTCAGTGAATCCTCCCTGTCGCTGTGCGACAGAAAGGAAAGGACCGTTTCCAGGATTCTCTCACGTTTGCCTTCCATTATTTCATCGTCCTTTTGAGAAACTGATCGACATCATCAGCACGCTCTTCTTCTGATGTTGGTTTGACTGAAGTTGAGGGCAGGAAGATGGTTAGAATGAGGGCCCCAATCATCACCCCAAGCGCAAGCAGTGCGTAAAGGAGATTGTAAGTGAAAAAGAAGTAGTAAACGGACGCGGCTGCGCCTGCGAGTGTGACAAGTATGCCGAAGATGAGTCTGCCGTGAAGCGTCATCATATGATAGAATATCGGCACAACGAAGATGGTGAGGAACGTCGCATAGAAGAGTCCGCCAATCGCAGTAAGGGCCATCGGCTGCATCATCTCTGCCCCTTCACCATACCCAAGCGCAAGTGGGGAAAGCGCAAGCATGGTCGTAAGCGCCGTCATGAAAATCGGACGGAGTCTGATTCTACCTGCGCGGGTAATCGCGGCCTTGAGCTCGTAGCCCCTTTCTCTTAACTGGTTGATGTAATCGACCAGCACGATGCCGTTGTTGACGACGACACCAGACAAGATTATCAGCCCTATCACCGCCACAATGGAAACCGGCATATTGAAGGCATATAGGATTCCGAATCCACCTGTAAAGGCAAGCGGAATGGTAAGCATGATGATGAATGGGTAAAGCAGAGATTGGAACTGACTTGCCATGATCATGTAGACCAGCAGGATACCGAGTGCGCCCATGATGACAAGCTCATCAAGCGTTGCCATGATTTCTTCACTTTCACCCATGACTTCGTATTCATAGCCGGAAGGAAGATCATAGCCTTCGAGCGCATCTTCAACATCAGACGCGACGATTGTGGAGCTGTAACCTGATTCGAATTCCGCACTGATGTCAATGACGCGCGTTCCATCAATTCTTGTGATGGACCCAAAGCCCGGAACGGTTTCAACAGTTGCGATCTCACCAAGTGTAACATCGTCTCCCATCGTTGTCTCTCCAACGACTATGCCTTCGAGGTCCGCGACATTTTCTTCACTCACACGTCTCTCGTCCCCTTCACCATAAACATAAAGGCTATACATATGCCCGTCCATCGAAAGGCTGGTGATTTCTTCAGGGGTTTCAAGATGCTCACTGACTTTCTGGAGCACCTGACCCACGGTCAAGCCGTACGTGATGGCTACGTCTTTATCCACGGTCACCTTGATTTCCTCGTCAATGTTCTCAAGGCCCGTTTCAACGTCTCTCACGCCTTCGACTTCTCTCACAATGGACGCAAGGGATTCCGCTTCACTTCTGAGCACTTCAAGATCACTGCCTTTGAGGCGGAGAGAAAGGCCTTCGCCTACGAGGGCACCGGTATCCATCTCTGTGCCCTGGATATCGGTTTCAAATGCTTCGTAGTCAGATTCCAACAGCGCAATGATGTCATCGCGCATTTCCATTGTGGTCTGTTCACGGTCGTCTCTGAGTACCACATTCATCGTGGCACTCGTGGTATCGCGGTTGCCCTGGGAGAACCCTAGCATCGCGGCCTGACCGCCACCACCGACGGTAATCCCCACATCGGAGACGTCCCTGAATTCCGCGACATCGCCATAAAGCTCATCGAGTTTATCGGTAAAGTCTTCATAGTTCATCGTTTCATTGTCTTTCACTTCTATCGTGGCCTGAAGCGACCCTTCGTCTGAGGCAGGGAAAAATTCGAACCCTTCTGATGTAGAGCCTACGACGGTCAGTCCAAGAAGCAGGAAGACTACCGCGATGACGATGTATTTGAGCTTGAACGCACCATTCAGTATACGTTCATACACATTTTGGATTTTTGTCATCCATGATTTGGAATCGTCTTTCTTGCCTTCGTCGTCTTTCATGATTCTGTTCGCAAGCGTCGGCACGAAGGTAAGCGCAATGATGAGTGACGCAAGCAGACTGAAACTTATGGTGAGCGCAAGCTGATAGAAAATCTCACGCACGAAGCCTTCAATGAACATGATCGGAAGGAATACACTCACGGTTGTGAGCGTACTGGCGACAATCGCACCCGCTACCTGGTTCGCACCGGATACGGCCGCTTTCTTGTTCGTTGCACCGTCGCGTTTCATCCTGAAAATATTCTCGATGACGACGATGCTGTTATCCACAAGCATTCCGATACCTAGCGCGAGCCCTCCAAGCGAGACCACGTTCAAGGTAATGTCTGAAAGGTAGATGAGGATAACCGCAAAGAGGAGACTTACGGGAATCGCCACACCCACAATGAGCGTCACACGCACATTACGAAGGAAGACAAGCAGAATAAGCACTGCAAGGATTCCCCCGATAAGCAAGTTGTTCAAAACAGAACCATTGGCCTGTTCGATGTATTCACCCTGATCAAGAAGGACCGTATGATCAAAATCATCATTTTCAGAAGCAATCGCCATCAGTTCCTGATTGATGTCATTCGTGACTTCAGTGGTCGCGTATCCGCTCCCTTTTTGGATAGAGATACTAACAGCATTTTCTCCGTTGACTTTAGAGTAAAGCTTGTCCTCAGCCTCTACAAACTCCACATCGGCGATATCGTCGACGGTGATGGTCGGGAATTCTACTGGCACACCATCCGGCCCCTCAAAAACAAGCAGTTCTTCAACGGCTGTCAAATCTTCGAGATCATCACCCACGCGTACGAGATAATCATTCCCGCCGGCTTCGACGTACCCTGCAGGGAAACTCATATTCTGAGCGCCAATCACCTGAGAAATCATGTCCTTGTCAAGTTCTACGGCCTCATCAGATATTCCCATAGTATCAAAGGCAGTTTGTATTTCAGCATTTTTTTCGTCAAGTTTTTCTTGATTGATTGTTACTCTGATTTCATTTTCAGCGGCACCTGAAACGTTGAGACTCGCAACCCCGGGGATTCTCTCAATCCTAGGCGTAAGTTCATCGTCTACCCAGGTACTCAGTTCATCGGGATTGGTGTCCTCGAGGGATACACTGAAGTTCATAATCGGCAGCATATCCGGATTCAGTCTCAGAATCATTGGCGTTCCGGATTCTGAAGGCAGACTGTCCGCCA